>JASFJQ010000009.1:0-14073 GCA_050121305.1 Chromatiaceae bacterium | reverse complement strand
TGATCATCTTCCTGGTTGTCGTGGTCTTTGTCTTCGGCTACGCCGTTCTCATCTACAACAACCTGGTCAATCTCAAGCACGCCGTCAGCCAGGCCTGGTCGAATATCGATGTCTTGCTCAAACAGCGGCATGATGAGCTACCGAAACTGGTCGAGACCTGCAAACAATACATGAAGCACGAGCGCGAGACACTGGAGCAAGTCATGCGTGCTCGTGCCGCTGTAGCGACAGCACGCGATGCGCACGATGTCGGCGGTGTCGGCGAGGCCGAGGGTATGCTGCGCCTGGGGCTTGGCAATCTGTTCGCCGTTGCCGAGGCCTACCCGGACCTCAAGGCCAACGAGAGTTTTCAGCATCTGCAGGCGCGCATCACCGGGCTCGAAAATGCCATTGCCGATCGGCGTGAGTTCTACAACGCATCGGTCAATGCCAACAACGTCCGAATCGACCAGTTGCCTGATTTGGTAGTGGCCCGCGCGCTGAACTTCAAGCCTGCGCAACTGCTGGAGTTCGCCGCCGACCAGGTCGCCGACGTCAACCTCGCGCGCCTGTTCCAGTAGCCGATGGCCGACTGGATCGATCGTCTGGCGCAGGCGCCGGACGGCGCTCTGTTCGTCGTCACGGTTTTGGCGCTGGCCTCGCTTCTGGCAGGTTTCTCCGGCCTGCGCCGTACACGCCACATCGAGGACGTACCGACCGCGCGCGTGCGCTCAGCGCACCAGGGATATGTCGAACTGATCGGAACGGCTCACGCGCTGAACGGGGAGCCGATTATCGCGCCGCTATCCAATACCAGCTGCTGCTGGTACCGCTACCGCGTCGAGCGGCGCTCCGGCAAGGACTGGCGGATCGTGAGGTCCGGCAGCAGCGACGGCATCTTCATGCTCAGCGATGGGACGGGGCACTGTGTCATCGATCCGGAGGGGGCCGAGGTGACCACGCGGCATACACGCAGCTGGTCGGACACCGGCAGTGGCTTCGGTGGCCACGCTGTCCATATGCGGCTGCCGAGTCTGGGCAAGACCGCCGACCGCGCGATCGCCGTGGGCGGCACTATCCTAGAACGCCTGGGGAGTGGGTTCGGGGAATATCGCTACAGCGAGGCCGTGATTCTCGATGGTGACCCGCTGTATGCGATCGGGCACTTCCATACCCTGCGCCCCGGCGACCACGGCGTTACGCTGCGTGAACTGACAGCGGCGGTCCTGCGCGAATGGAAACAGCAGCAGGAGACACTGCGCGAGCGCTTCGACAGCAACCGCGACGGCAAGATCGACGCCGCGGAGTGGGAACGCGCGCGGACCGCCGCGAGGCATGAGGCCTTGCGTCTGCACGGGGAGAATCTAAAGCGTGAACACACGCATACGCTCGGCAAACCGCCGGATGGACGCTACTTCCTGCTCTCCAACCTGGAGGAGTTTGGTCTGCTACGTCGCTATCGCTGGCGCATGCGTCTCGGTTTTGCTGCGTTCCTCGTCCTGGGCGCTGCTGTCTCACTGATGCTATCCGCACGGTTCTGACGCCGTGCCCTTTATGGCCAACTGGCGAACAGGTTCAAATTTGTGCCTGTCGCCATCGGCTACTATTTAAGACAGCAGATTGATGGACACCCCCTTGTTTGCAGACGAATCCGGACAGTCCCAGATCGAGTACGGTGAGTCCGTCGACGTAGCCAGCTCGCGCACCACCGATCCCGTGCTTCGGGCGGTGGCCGGACTGGCACGCGTAGCCGCGTCGAGCGGAGAGCGTTTGAGCATAGACGGCGTACGCCGCCTGGCCGCGGCCTATGGGGTTGCCAATGCTTACGTAGGCAGCCTTGCCGGCGAATCTGCAGCGAAGGTCGTCGTCACGGCGGCCTGGATGAACGGCGCTGCACTGGATGACTACACCTACGATCTGGCGGGTTCACCCTGCGCCGATGTCCTCACCCATGGTCGCCTGTTCGTCCCGAGCGGTGCACAGCTCGCCTATCCGAACTGCAAGATGCTCAAGCAGTTCGGTATCGAGAGTTACTTCGGCGCAGTCTTGACCGCGGCCTCAGGCGAGAAGATCGGCGTGGTCGTGGTCGCCGACAGCGCGCCTATGGTCAAGGACGACCGTCTGCATCCGGTGCTGGGCCTGTTTGCGGACCTGATATCGCTGGAGATGGGAAAGGAGACCGCACAGCGGGAGTTGAAGCTCGCTGCGAGCGTGTTCAACCACAGTCCTCAGGGGATCATGCTCAGCGACGCGGAGCATCGTATCCGCAAGGTAAATGCCGCATTTACAGCGATCACCGGATGGCAGGAGGCCGACGTACTCGGGCGGCGTGACAACATGTTGAGCGCGGGGCGCGATGAGCCTGGGCTGAGTGAAGAGATGCAGTCGGCGCTCGACCATGGCGGGGTTTGGATCGGTGAGCTTTGGAGCCGCCGCCGGGATGGTGAGGTATACCCCGAGAGCCGGACCGTGGTAGCGGTCCGGGATGTCGATCAGCGCATGCTGCACTATGTCTGCATGTTCAGCGATATATCGGCTGAGAAGTTCGCCGCCGAGCGTATCCATCGGCTCGCGCACTACGATGCCACTACCGACCTGCCGAATCGGGTGCTCTTGCAGGACAGGCTGTTGCATGCGATCAACCGCGCGGGACGGGCAGAGGGGCGATTGGCCCTGCTGTTCCTGGATCTCGATGGTTTCAAATTGATTAACGACACTTATGGCCACAGTGCCGGCGACGAGGTGCTGCGTCAGGTCGGCGTGCGCCTGGAATCGCGTCTACGCAAGGCCGATGTTGTCGCCCGAATCGGCGGCGATGAATTCGCCGTGGTCCTCAACGACGTTGGCCATGACAACGACATACAGGCAATCTGCGATCACCTGCTCGAGGTCATCACTGAGCCCTACGATCTGAGCGGTCGTGAGGGCCGGGTCACCACGAGTATCGGCATTGCGGTCTTCCCGGAAGACGGCAGCGATGTACAGACGCTGCTCAAGCATGCCGATGCGGCCATGTATCGGGCCAAGGAGAGCGGCAAGAACCGCTATACATTCTATGCGCCGGAGATGAATGAGCGCGCCGAGGAGCGTTCGCAGTTGACTCGCCAGTTGCGCCTCGCACTGGAGCGAAACGAACTTGGCTTGTGCTACCAGCCGCAATACGACCTCGCAACGGGGCGTGTGGTGGCGGTTGAGGCGTTGGTTCGCTGGCAGGATGAGCACGGCGACCCGGTGCCGCCGGCGCACTTTATCCCACTGGCCGAAGACAGTGGCCTGATTGTCGCGCTGGGCGCCTGGGTTCTCAACGAGGCCTGCCAACAGGCGCAGCAATGGCGGGAGCAGGGCCTAGGCTTTGGCCGGCTGGCGGTCAACATCTCGGGGCGTCAGTTCCAGGACGAGGGCCTACTGGAGGCGGTCGACTCGGCGCTGGCTGCCAGCGGGCTGCCAGGCAGCTGCCTGGAGCTCGAGATCACCGAGAGTTGGGTCATGGAGGGACCGTTTCGCGCCGAATCGCAGATGCGCCGGCTCAGCGAGATGGGTATCAACCTCGTGATCGACGACTTTGGTGTGGCGAATTCGTCCATGGCCTATCTGAAGCGCTTTCCCGTGCAGAAACTGAAGATCGATCGGTCCTTCATTCGCGACATCCCGGCCGATCAGGACGATGCCGCGATCGTCTCCGCCATCATCGCCATGGGTCACAGCCTCGGCTTGCGCGTCGTCGCAGAAGGTGTGGAGACCGCCGAGCAGAGGAGCTACCTGCGGGGCACAGGTTGCGATGAGGTGCAGGGCTATTTGTTCGGTCGGCCGGTACGCCACGACGAAATGAATGTGCTGCTGGCGTACGGACCGACGCTGGCGCCGTCGTGACACCTGAGGCCAGCGGGCGGGCGCAATAAGCCAGATCTGCCGGGGTTTTCGCCCCTGCTGCTGCGCGGGGCTTCGTGTCAGAATCCACGCAGATTAACGCCGCACGAGAGTCCGCCGATGTACAACCCACTCCTCGAACAGACCGGCCTGCCGGCCTTTTCCCAGATCAAGCCCGAGCACGTCGAACCGGCGATTGATCAGCTGCTGGCGGATAATCGGCGGCGGATCGCGGACTTGCTCGATGACGTCGAGGCCCCCTCCTGGGACAACCTTGTCGAGCCCATCGAGGAGCACGAAGACCGGCTGGAGCGTGCCTGGTCGCCGGTGTCGCATCTGAACGCGGTCCTCAACAGTGACGCCTTGCGCGCTGCGTACAACGCCTGCCTGCCCAAACTCTCCGACTACAGCACAGAGATGGGTCACAACGAAAGGCTCTATTTGGCCTACAAGGCGGTAGCGGAGCAGGTATCGGCCCTAGACGAGGCCCAGCGCAAGGTGCTGGAGAACGCGCTGCGTGATTTTCACCTCTCGGGGGTCGATCTTCCGGCGGACAAGAAGGCCCGCTTCAAGGCCATAAGCCAGGAGCTGTCGCAGCTCACCAGCAAGTACTCCGAGAACGTGCTGGATGCGAACAATGCCTGGTCCAAGAATATCGACGATCCCGCGGCGCTTTCAGGCCTGCCGCAGTCGGCGCTGGATCTGGCCCGCCAAACGGCGCAGCAGCGCGAGCAGGACGGCTGGTTGCTGACCTTGGATTATCCCTCCTACTTTCCGGTGATGACCTACGCGGACGACGCGGCGTTGCGGCGCGAGGTCTACGAGGCCTATCAGACGCGCGCCAGCGATCAGGGGCCGCAGGCCGGGCAATACGACAACGGTGAAAACATGCAGCGGATCCTTGCACTGCGTCACGAGCAGGCGCGGCTGTTGGGCTTCGCCAACTATGCAGAATGCTCGCTGGCGAAGAAGATGGCGCGCTCCGCCGAAGAGGTCTTGCACTTTCTGCGCGATCTGGCGGCGAAGTCCAAGCCACAGGCCGAGCGCGAGCTGGCCGAACTGCGGTCTTTTGCCGGCGAACACTATGGTGTCGCGCAGCTCGAACCCTGGGATATTGCCTACTACAGCGAAAAATTGCGCCAACATCGCTACAGCATCACTCAGGAGGAGATCAAGCCCTACTTCCCGGAAAACCGCGTAGTCCCGGGGATGTTCGAAGTCGTCGGTAAGCTATACGGCATCAGCTTCCACGAGATCGATGGGATCGATACCTGGCATCCGGACGTCAAGTTCTACGAGATCCGCGACCACGACGGCAGCCTGCGTGGCCAGTTCTATTTCGATCTCTATGCGCGCCAGAACAAGCGCGGTGGCGCCTGGATGGGCGATTGTCAGTCGCGCATGGTGACGCGCACAGTGGAACAGATCCCGGTCGCCTATATGACCTGTAACTTCACGCCACCGGTTGGCGATAAACCGGCGCTGCTGACGCACGATGAAGTCGAGACTCTATTCCACGAGTTTGGCCATGGCCTGCACCACATGTTGACCAGGGTCGATTATGTGGCCGTTTCCGGGATCAACGGTGTGGCTTGGGACGCTGTCGAGCTGCCGTCACAGTTCCTGGAGAACTTCTGCTGGGAACGCGAGGCACTGGACCTGTTCGCCGCTCACTACCAGACGGGTGAGAAGATCCCGGAAGAGCTCTATCAGCGCATGCTGGCGGCCAAGAACTTCCAGTCGGGGATGATGATGGTGCGGCAGCTGGAGTTTGCACTGTTCGATTTTCGCATGCATCTCGAATACGACCCGGACAGAGGGGCGCGTATCTACGAGATTCTCGATGAGGTCCGCGAGGAAGTGGCCGTGATCAAGCCGCCGCAATGGAACCGTTTTGCACATGCGTTCTCGCACATTTTCGCAGGTGGCTATGCCGCGGGCTATTACAGCTACAAGTGGGCCGAAGTCCTCTCCGCCGACGCCTTCTCGCTGTTCGAGGAGAATGGCGTATTCGATCAGGCGACCGGGCAGTCGTTTCTGCACAATATCCTGGAGATGGGCGGTGCCAGGGATGCGATGGAGCTGTTTGTCGCGTTTCGCGGCCGCGAGCCAAAGATCGATGCGCTGCTCCGCCACAGCGGGATAGCCGCCTGATGCATGGCGTCCCAGCCCAGCCGTTGTCGCCCGAGGAGATCGAGCTGCTGCAGATCGAATGGGTCGGGAACATGGACACGGCGGGCAATATGCCGCTGGATGTCGCACACGGTTTTCTGACCGCGACCGCTGCGGAGGAACAACTGAAACCGTTGCTCATCGCGTGCTCGGCGCATTGGCCCGAGATGCCGAGCTACGTGGGCGGCTCGAACGCTTTCGCGCGCAGTTGCGGTCGGACCTGGATCGCAGCGACTACGGGCCGCTGATCCTGCAGCTGCCGCGCGAGGACGACGGCACGCTGCCGCTGCCTTATGGCTGGTGCCAGGGCTATATGGCCGGGATTGCATCCTCGGTGAGCAACAGCGTGACCGCATGCTCGCTGACGAACGCGCGAGTGCGCTGCTCGCGCCGATCCTGTCGTTTCTGATGTACGAAGAGGATCAATGGTTCGATCCGCCCAATCTGGTCGCTCACCGCGAAACCGCGGGCGAACTCGCAGACGCGGCGGTCGGCCTGTGTAGCTGGCGGCTGGCAGGGTCAGATAGCTGACGGGCCGCGGCAGGAAATCGGTGAGATAAGCGGGTTAGGTGCCCGCTGGCCTGTCGCCGGCGAACAGTGCCCGCTCCGCACTCGCGCACAGGATATGGCCGATGGTGGCGTGGCCCTCTTGGATGCGCGGGGTAGCGGTCGCTGGGACCCTCAGGCAGTGACGGCACAGGGCCACCATTTGGCCCCCGGTTGCGCCGGTCATGCCTACACTGATTACGCCCAGCTCGCCTGCGCTTGCGAGGGCACGCAGAATATTGGGCGAGTTGCCGGAGGTGGAGATGGCGATAAACACATCGCCGGGACGGGCACTGGCCTCGAGTTGGCGGCTGAACACATTATCGTAACCGTAATCGTTGCTGATCGCGGTCATAATCGAGGTGTCGGTGGTGAGGGCCATCGCCGGAAGCGCCGACCTCTCCAGTGAAAACCGACTCACCAGTTCGGCGGCAATGTGCTGCGAATCGGCGGCACTGCCGCCGTTGCCGGCGATCAACACCTTGCCGCCGCTGCGGTAGGTCTTAACGATGAGCTCGGCGACGGCCTCGATCTCGGCGATCAATTCCTTGTTGTCCAGCATCGATTGATGGACCGAGATGGCGTCGCGGATCTGTTGCGCGACAAAGTCGCGGGGCAGCTCGGTCATGATCTTCTACCTGTTGCGTGCTGAGAGAGTGGGTTGCCTAAACCTGGCCTGTCTCCAGCAGGCGCACGATTCGCTGCAGATTGGCGTCCCAATTGTAGCGCTGTAGAACGCATGCACGCGCCGCGCTGTCGGCCCGACGCGGCTGCCGCAGCAAACGGCTGGCCGAATCCGCCAGGGTATCGGCACTCTCACTGATGATTGGCTTGAAACCCGCACAGGGCGCGATGCCGGTCAAGGCCCCCGCGGTGCCGATTATCGGCAGCTGCATCGCCATCGCCTCGAGTACCTTGTTCTGGATGCCGCGGGCGATCCGCAAAGGCAGGATAGCCGCATGTGCATGCGCAAGATAGGGCCGGACATCGGGGACCGCGCCGGTAACGGTGATCCCTGGCTGCTCGGCCAGCTTGCTTACCTCGGGCGTGGGGCGCATGCCGACGATGAAAAAGCGGGCATTGGGCACTTGCCTGCGGATGACTGGCCAGGCCTGCTCGGCGAACCAGCCGACGGCATCGACATTCGGCCAATAGTCCATCGCGCCGGTAAAGACCAGGGCCGGTGCGCCGGCCGGAAAGGGGTCCGGGTAATCGCCGGAGGGGTCAAAGAAATCGCTGTCGACGCCCTGGATCCGATAGGTGATCTTGGCGGCGCACTCGGGCGCGAGTGAGCGGAACAAGTCCGCTTCTTCCTCAGAGACGAACACCGTGTTGTCGAGTTCGCCCGCCACATGGCGCTCGAAGGCCAGCAGCCGGTCTGCCTCGCGCCGATAAAGCGCGCTCATCGGCCAGGGCTTGCGCTCGGCGTAGCTGCGCCATTTTTCCGAGTCGACGTCGACCATATCAAACAGCGTGGTCGCCCCGTCCGGTACCCGGCCGCTGACGTACTGGGCCATGGGTCCGCTGAAGATGACAATGCGCTCCGGGCGCTGTTCGCGCAGCACCTGAGTCGTCCAGGCATAGAGTTCGCGGTTACGCAGGTAAGGCAGGGAAAGCGCCTCACCGCTCAACAGGCCCCGCAGACTGGCGATCCTGGCGATAGTCGGGTTGATCTCCGGTGCGCACAGATCCTGGCAGTATCTGCGCACCTTGTCGCGGTGCTGACGATCGACGGGATCGTCGATGAAGGTCCCGAGGAAGACCTTGTAGCGCCGGGCGAGAAAGCGCAGCAGATTGAACGATGCGATCTTGTCGCCCTTGTTGGGCGGATAGGGTAGGCGGTGAGCGAGGAACAGCAGCTTCTTTTTCGTCACGCGTGCAGGCCCGTCATTGCTTGCTACTGGTCACTGTTTCTTGATGAGCCCGGCGACCCACAACAAAATGACGGCCCCGACGGTGGCGGTCAGCAGCCGTTCTATCGGCCCTTCGGCCTGCATATCGAGCTGCCCCAGCAGTGTGCCGCCAAGCACGGCGCCGATCACGCCAAGCCCCATGTTGATCCACAGGCCCAGGCCGTGGCCTTTCATGACCTTAGCGGCCAGCCAGCCGGCAATTGCACCGATGAGCAGGAAAAACACAATGTTCATGGAGGCAGTACTGCCCAGCGCCCGGTAGAGTGGCCGCTGGCGTTTTCAGGATAACACCATGCATTACCGCGATCTGCGTGATTTTCTCAATCAGCTCGAGCGTCGAGGCCAGCTCAAGCGGATCAAGGCCGAGATCGACCCCTGTCTGGAGATGACGGAGATCTGTGACCGCACACTGCGCGCGGGCGGGCCAGCCCTGTTGTTCGAGAATCCGAAGGGCCACCAGATACCCGTGCTCGGCAACCTGTTCGGGACCCCGGAGCGCGTCGCGCTCGGCATGGGCGAGACGTCGGTTGATGCGCTCCGCGAGGTGGGTGTGCTGTTGTCACAGCTTAGGGCGCCGGAACCGCCGAAGGGTATGAAAGACGCCTGGGACAAGCTGCCAGTCTTCCGCAGGGTCTTGGATATGGCGCCCAAGGCGGTCAAGGGTGCTGCCTGCCAGCGGCACCAGATGGCGGGGGAGGCCGTCGACCTGGCCGGGATACCTGTGCAGACCTGCTGGCCGGGTGATGCCGGTCCGCTGATCACCTGGGGGCTCGTGATAACCCGTGGTCCCGACAAGCCGCGCCAGAACCTCGGCATCTATCGCATGCAGGTCATCGGGCGCAACCGGGTGATCATGCGCTGGTTGGCGCACCGCGGCGGGGCGCTGGACATGCGCGACTGGCAGCTGACGCATCCGGGTCGGCCTTTCCCGGTCGCGGTGGCCCTGGGTGCCGACCCTGCGACCATCCTCGGGGCGGTAACCCCCGTGCCCGACACCCTATCCGAATATGCGTTCGCCGGGTTATTGCGCGGCGGTCGTACCGAGGTCACGCAGTGTATCGATTCGGATCTGCAGGTCCCTGCCAGTGCCGAATTCGTGCTGGAGGGCCGGATCCACCCCGATGACACGGCCGCCGAGGGGCCGTTTGGGGACCATACCGGCTATTACAACGAGGTGGACGAGTTTCCGGTCTTTACGATCGATCGCATTACCCACCGCGAGAGCCCGATCTACCACAGTACCTATACCGGGCGCCCGCCGGATGAACCTGCGATCCTCGGTGTCGCTCTAAATGAGGTCTTTGTGCCGATCCTGCAAAAGCAGTTCCCTGAGATCGTGGATTTCTATCTACCGCCCGAGGGCTGCTCTTATCGCATGGCGGTGGTCAGCATGAAAAAGCAGTATCCGGGGCACGCCAAGCGGGTGATGCTGGGTATATGGTCGTTCCTGCGCCAGTTCATGTACACCAAGTTCGTGATCGTCACCGACGAGGATGTGAACGTGCGCGACTGGAACGACGTGGTCTGGGCGATGACCACGCGTATGGACCCTGTGCGTGACATCACGCTGCTTGAGAACACGCCGATCGACTACCTCGATTTTGCCTCGCCGGTCGCCGGCCTGGGCGGAAAGATAGGTATGGATGCAACCAACAAATGGCCGGGTGAGACGGAACGCGCATGGGGCCGGCCGATCACCATGGACAGCGCGGTCAAGGCGCGTATCGATGCCATCTGGGAGACGCTAGCGATCGATTGACCGCCCCCGCGTGGACCGACCCAAGCGGAGAACCGGTGCCCGATTTGGCGGTTCCACGGCATTGCCGCACAACGCGAGGGGCAATGCCCTGGCACATCGACCGTACAGTTACGGTTTGACGATCTGGCGATTGGCGTATCGCAAAGGAGGTTTTGAGATGTCTCAGCATCTGTTGCAGTTTGTCGCCGTCACCTCTGGCGGGAAGGCCTACGACATCGAGTTTTCGCTGCACCCCGAGACGCGCTCGGCGCAGTCTGTCTCCGATCTGGTGACACGGCTGCTGGCAGTGATCTCTGAGCATGCGCAGAGCCGAGATGATGTCAGCGATGGCGACATCCTGCAGGCACTGGCGATGACCAGTGCGATCCGTGGCCGCATGCTCGATGGCGATCAGACACAGATCGCGAGCCTCACCCGCCTGCTGTCCGAGCGAGCATGGACGGCAGTGAGTGCTGCAGACGGCTATACCGCGGCCCGGGCCTGAGCATGGCCGAGTTCGCACGCAACGCCCTGGGCGGCGAACTGGTGTTATGCGGCTCGCAGCCGAGGACCGGTTATCTCCGCGACGGGCACTGCCGCACGCGCGCCGATGATCTCGGCTCACACGTGGTGTGTGCCCGCGTGACCGATCGATTCCTGGCGTTTTCACGGCAACGGGGTAACGATCTGGTAACGGCGGTCCCAGCCTATGACTTTCCGGGTCTGCGCGACGGCGACCGCTGGTGCCTTTGTGCACTGCGGTGGCGAGAGGCACTGGATGCCGGTTTGGCGCCGCCTGTCTTCCTGCAGGCCACCCATGAGCGCGCGCTCGAGCTGATCGACTTGGACCTGCTGCTGCCACACGCGCTGGATCTCCCGAAAAACGCCTGAGCCCAGACGGCGCAGCGCGGGAGAAATGCCAGGCACCGGATACTCCGCTCGGCCGGCCAGCCGGCCGGATTGACCCGCCAGCTCGCTTGCCGAAGCGATAGATCTCGTCTGTAATGGGCCCATTGCACGGACATCCGGGGGGACCACGATGCAGACTATCCTCTGCATGAACGCGAAAGGCGGTTGCGGCAAGACGACCATCGCTACCAACCTGGCCACCTGGTTCGCCGACGACGGCAAGCGCGTCGCGATCATGGATTTCGATCCGCAGCGCTCCAGTCTCGACTGGCTGGAGGCACGTGACGACTACGACGGGGTCCCCGACATCGAAGGTATCGATGCGGTTAACGGCGATGCCCGTGCGGCACAGGGTACCGACCTCGCTTTGCTGGATGCGCCGTCCGGAATCTATGGTGGCGAGGTCACCCAGCTGCTGCGTCGTGCCGATACCTTGCTGGTGCCGGTACTGCCTTCGCCGATCGATATGCGTGCGGCGACGCGCTTCATTGCCGAGTTGTTGAAGTCGGGGCGGATTTCTCGCGGCCAGACGCGCATTGGCCTGATTGCCAACCGGGTGCGCGAGAATACCCGTATCTACCATGCGCTGGAGGACTTTCTCTCCGAGTACGATATCCCGTTGCTGACCCATCTACGCGAGAGCCAGAACTACATCCGGGCGGCCGAGACCGGACTCGGGATTTTCGAACTGGCGCCGTCGCAGGTGGCGCCGGACGTGGTGCAGTGGGACCCGGTGGTTGCATGGTTGGCGCGCGGCTGATCGCCTCCTGCGGGCTCGTCGTGCTGCTGGGCGCCGAGCCCTCGCTGGCCGGCCTCGCTGATGTGCTCAAGGTCGAGATCCGACCGACCGCCGAGCCGGGTCGCTACGACATCGATGTCACCCTGCGCCACGCCGACAGCGGCTGGGACCACTATGCCAACCGCTGGGAGCTGCTCGCCCCGGATGGCGAGGTCCTCGCGACCCGTATGCTGGCGCACCCGCATGTTCACGAGCAGCCTTTCACCCGCGGCCTGACCGCGGTGCGTATCCCAGGCGAGTTCACCTGGGTGAGGGTTCGCGCCCATGATCTGGTCCATGGCTATGGCGGTCGCGAGGTCACCTTGAGCGTGCCCAAATAAGCGAAGCGCCAACGCGCTCATAACAAGCCGAGCCCGGCCAGCGTCCGGATGAGGTCGCGATGCTCGGTGACCTGCACGGCCCGCAGGCCGGCGTCACGGGCGCCCTGCACATTCGCCGGTGTGTCGTCGAAGAACAGAACACGGTTCGCATCTTTGCCGATCGCGTCCGTGACCAGCCGAAAAGCCGCAATGTCCGGTTTGCGTGCGCCGATCTCAAACGACAGGAACAGGCGGTCAAAGGCCGTCGCCACACGCGGAAATGCGCTCGACCACGCCCTCTGGTGGGCTGGGCTGGTATTGCTGAATGCATAACAGGGCAGGTGCGTTCGGGCCGCGACTACCGCCTGCAGCGCAGGTTCGATCTCGCTGACCAGTATGGCGTTCCAGCCGGCGACGATAGCGCTATCGCTGGCATGCAGTTCGAATTCCTGGCGCAGGTGTGCGACATAGGCGGCGGTATCGATCTCGCCGGATTCGTATTGCCGAAGCGCTTCGTCGACGGTGAACCGCTGTTGCAGCTGCGCGCGCGAGAGTGACGACAGCGGTTCCCAGTGGCGCACCGCACGTTGCATGTCGATGTCGATCACTACACCGCCCAGGTCGAACAGCAGCGCCTCGATTGGGGGTGATTGGTCCATCTGTGCTCCCACGGATGATGTCTTGCGGCGCAATACCCGATGGCGGCATGGTCACCGGTCTGCCGGCTCTTCCCTCTGCGCCGAGAAGTCCGTTGCGTCGTGTCTGCAGGCGGCCAGTCCATCGGACAGATTGGGGTAGCGCAATACGACACCGAGCTCCTCGCGCAGCTTGCGGCTGTCTATTCGACGCGATTCCCCGAGGTAGGACAACATCCCGGGCGAGAGCGTCGCGCGCGCCTCGGCGAGGCTGATCACCGGCGCGCGCGCCAGGCCATACAGATCTGCGACGCGATCGAAGTAGTCACGCATGTTGCCGGGATTGCCGTCGCTGACGTTGTAGATCTCCCCCGGCCGGCCTACCGTCATGGCCGCTTCGCAGACGGTGACCAGATCGTCGATGTGGATGCGATTGGTCCAGGGTGCCTCGGCGGCCGAGATCATCGGTAGCTGCTGTCGCAGGCGCGCAATCGGCAATTTGCCTGGACCATAGATACCGGCAACCCGCAGGATGATGATGTCGCCGCGACCGGCGGCGGACCAGGCACGCAGCTGCTGTTCGGCATCCAGGCGCCGACGTGCCCGATCGACTCGGGGTTGCGCCGGAAAACTCTCGTCTACCCAGGCGCCTTGGCAGTCGCCGTACACGCCTGTGGTGCTGATATAGACGATGCGGCTTGGCTGGTCGCCCGGCAGTGCGGCCAGGAAGCGTCGCATGCGTGGGTCATCGCTCCCGGCAGTGGGCGGCGGTGCGAGGTAGAAGATCTGCCCCGAATCGACGTCTGGACTGAACGCGGGCGTCTCGCTATCGAGATCGGTGGCGCGTGTCTTGATGCCCTCACTCAGCAACAGGTCGACGCTTTCAGGCCGCCTGACCAGGCACGAAACCGACTGCCCGCGCGCCCGCGCACGCCGCGCGATCCGTTTCCCAACGTCGCCGCAGCCGACGATTAGCACGCCCACCCCACGGTTTTATTGCCCTCCGAAATCACGCAAAATCAACAAGGTACGCAGGCAAAGTACCAGGAAATCATGACTTTTACCGTTACCGTCAGGGCCAGCGGCCATCGTTTCGAGGTCGAAGAAGACGAGACCATTTTGGAGGCGGCCATTCGCCAGGACATCGGCCTCCCCTATGGTTGCCGCAACGGGCGCTGTGGAGCCTGTGCCGCTGACCTGGTGTCCGGTGAGGTCG
>JASFJQ010000008.1:0-14753 GCA_050121305.1 Chromatiaceae bacterium | reverse complement strand
ATGGTGCGAATGGTGTCCTCGGGCACCGAGGCCACGATGTCCGCAATCCGCCTGGCACGCGGTTTCACCGGGCGCGACAAGATCGTCAAGTTCGAGGGCTGCTATCACGGTCACTCGGATTCCCTGCTGGTCAAGGCCGGCTCCGGTGCACTGACCCTCGGTGAACCCTCTTCGCCGGGCGTGCCGGCAGCACTCGCTGAACATACCGTCACACTCGATTACAACGATCTCGACCAGGTACGCGACACCTTCGCCGCAATCGGTGATCACATTGCCTGCATCATCGTCGAACCGGTCACCGGCAACATGAATTGCATCCTTCCCGAGCCCGGCTACCTTCAGGGCCTGCGCGAGGTGTGCGACCAATACGGAGCCTTGCTGATCTTCGACGAAGTCATGACGGGATTCCGGGTCGCCCTAGGCGGGGCACAATCGGTGTTCGGGGTCTGGCCGGACCTGACCACGCTCGGCAAGGTCATCGGCGGTGGCATGCCGGTCGGTGCCTTCGGCGGGCGACGAGATGTAATGGCAAAGATCGCGCCACTGGGGCCGGTCTATCAGGCGGGCACCTTGTCAGGTAACCCAGTCGCCATGACCGCGGGTCTGAAGACCCTGGAATTGATCGCCGCACCAGGTTTCTTCGAGACCCTCGGCGCCAAGGTAGAGCGCCTGAGCAGCGGGATGGTCGAGATGGCACGCAAGGCCGACATCCCGCTCACGGAAAACCATCTCGGCGGTATGTTCGGGCTATTTTTCACCACGCAGGGAAGGGTCACCAACTTCGCCGGCGCCACCGGCTGCGACCAGGCGCGTTTTCGGGCGTTCTTCCATGCCATGCTGGAAAGCGGCGTCTATCTGGCACCCTCGTCGTTCGAAGCCGGTTTCGTATCGGCGGCCCATTCCGATGCGGATATTGACGCCACGCTGAAAGCGGCAGAGGCGGCATTTGCAGAACTGGCTTGATCGAGTGGTTCTCTGACCTGCTGAACTGGATCGAGCTCAACCCGGAATATGCCGGCTGGGTCGTATTCAGCGTCGCCCTCGCCGAGTCGCTGGCGATCGTCGGCGTCCTGGTCCCGGGCGTCGTAATCCTGCTGGGCGCGGGAAGCTTGATCGGTGCCGGCGTCCTGGATTTCTGGTACATGTGCCTGTGGGCGATTGCAGGCGCCATTATCGGTGACGGCCTGAGCTATTGGCTCGGCCACCATTTCGAGTATCTGACTGAGCGCTGGCGCTGGTTTCGCCTCCACCCGGATTATCTCCAGAAGAGCATCGCTTTCTTCGAAAGATACGGCGATCTCAGCGTCGCATTGGGGCGTTTCTTCGGCCCCATCCGGGCGATAGTCCCGCTAGTAGCTGGCTTAATGCATATGCCACCGCGGCGCTTTTTCATTGCCAATGTGCTGTCGGCGATCGTCTGGGCCCCAGCCTATCTTGTCCCGGGGATGGTGCTCGGCGAAATCAGCGAGGCAGCTAGCTGGCGCCAGTTGATATTCCCAGCAGCCGCTATCGTCTTGATCGTCGTCGTCTGGGTAGCCATTCACCGCTTTCAACGCCGCTGACTATCCTGCAGGTTGCACCATGCCCGCGAGTCGGCGCAGACGAACCAGGCCGTCACCGAGTTCCAACAAGGCCTGTTTCTCTGCGGTGGGCAGCGGCAGCAATTCGGTCAACCGGTTGGCCACGTGATCCGCACTCGGTCGCACCATACGAAGCCGGTCGAACGGCGGCCCGATACGCTGCAAGAGCTCATCGAGCAGCTCGCCCAACCAGACCAGATCATCGGGTAGCGGATGTGGCTCAGTCAGCGGCAGACGTCTGATCTCCGCGCGCAGCAGTCGATCTTCTTCGACCCGGATCTCGCCGAGCACGACTGACTGATCGCCTTCACAGAGCAGACCCAGCAGACCGTCCTCCAGCTGCTCCCAGTCGATAATCCGGGCCAGCGTGCCGATGCGTGCAGTGACGGCTACTCCGCCCGCTTCGGGGCCATCGATGATCGCCGCAACCGCGAAGGCCTCATCGCGGCGCAGGCATTCACTCACCATGCGCTGATAGCGCGGCTCAAAGATACGCAGTGGCAGCAGTCCGCCGGGGAAAAGCACCACGTTGAGCGGGAACAGCGCGACCTGCTCCAAGTCGGAATCCGTCGCTTCAGGCGTCATCGCCCCACCGCTGGCCAATCGCATGTGGCACCGCAAGATGATCCAGCACGCGGGCCACCATGAAGTCGACGATGTCGTCGATCGATTCGGGGCGGAAATAGAAACCGGGGTTTGCCGGCATGATCACAGCACCAGCTCTGGCCAGGCGCAGCATATTCTCGAGATGAATAATCGAAAGCGGCGTCTCTCTTACCACCATAATCAACTTGCGCCCCTCCTTAAGCGCCACGTCTGCGCTGCGGTCGATCAGGTCTTCGCAGACACCGTTGGCTACCGAAGCGAGTGTGCCTGTCGTGCACGGGCATATGACGACGGCCTCGGGCGGATTCGAACCACTGGCAACCGGCGCTGTCCACTGCTGCCGGCCGAACACCTGCAGCTGCCCCGGCTTCGCCGCAAAGTGATCGACAAGGAAGGCTTGCATCTCTTCCGGCCGACCGGGGAATCTGAGCTCGGTCTCCATATTGACCACGACCTGCGCCGCCTGCGAGACCATCAGGTAGACCCGGCGCTCAGCGTCCAGCAGGCATTCAAGCAGACGAAGACCATACTGGATACCGGATGCGCCAGTGAAGGCGACGGCGATTGGCAATTTTGGCTGGCCCATGCCCGTTATTTAAGCACGCCGTCGCACAACGCGGGTTGAGGTTTTGTCGGGGGTGATCGTTCGGCGAGCGCTATCGCCCGCTTTTTTCGAAACGCTCGGCGGAGCGCGACAGGGCATCCAGCAACCGCTGATGGATATCCTCGAACCCGCCGTTACTCATCACCAAGACCTGATCACCGGCCGAGGCACCGATCGCTATCTGGTCCACAATCGACTGGGTGTTGTCGCATACATGCAGGCGTGCACCGAGGTCACTCAGCACCTCTGAGGCATCCCAGCCCAGACCAGGCGGGGCATAGACCCAGACCTGATCTGCCGCCCGCAGCGAATCCGCCAACCGGCTGGCATGTATACCCATGCGCATGGTGTTCGACCGTGGTTCAAGCACCGCCAAGATGCGTCGCTCACCTACGTGCCGGCGCAGGCCATCCAGGGTGGTCATAATTGCCGTCGGATGGTGCGCAAAGTCATCGTAGACGCGCACCCCGCGCGCCTCACCCCGCAGTTCCATGCGTCGCTTGACATTGCGAAACTGGGCCAGCGCCTCGATGCCAAGCTGCGGCGGTACGCCCGCGTGACGGCCCGCCGCCAGCGCCGCCAATGCGTTCGCGATATTGTGACGACCGGTCAAAGACCAGTCCAGGCGGCCGACGTTTTCGGCCCCGCATACGACATCAAAGGCACTGCCATCGGACGCTGCGTCGGCAATATGCCAGAACGCACGTTGATCGGGTGAAAAATGCTCGATCGGTGTCCAGCAGCCCATGTCCAGCACCGCGTGCAGCGGCCCATCATCTGCGGACGCGACGATCAGCCCATTGCCTGGAACCGTACGCAGGAGGTGGTGGAACTGACGTTGAATGGCCTCGAGATCATCGAAAATATCCGCATGGTCGAACTCGAGATTGTTCAAAATCAGGGTGCGCGGCCGGTAGTGAACGAACTTCGAGCGCTTGTCGAAAAAGGCGGTGTCATATTCATCCGCCTCGACGACGAAATAGGGCCCATCGCCGGTGCGCGCCGACACGCCGAAATTTTCCGGCACGCCACCGATCAAGAAACCGGGCTGCAGTCCTGCAAATTCCAGAATCCATGTCAACATGCTAGCGGTCGTCGTCTTGCCATGGGTTCCCGCGACCCCTAGTACCCAACGCCCCTGCAACACATTCTCCGCCAGCCACTGAGGCCCTGAGGTGTAGCGCAGGCCCTGCGCGAGCAGGTATTCGACACACGGATTGCCGCGCGACATGGCATTGCCGACAACGACTTGGTCCGGAGCCGGATCCAGTTGCGCCTGATCGTAGCCTTCCAGCACCTGGATGCCCGCGTCTTCGAGCTGGGTGCTCATCGGTGGGTAGACGTTGGCATCCGAGCCAGAGACCTCGTGACCCATTGCCTTGGCGATCAGGGCAATGCCGCCCATGAAGGTCCCACAGATTCCGAGGATATGAATCTTCATAGTGTCAAGCAGAATACGGGATCGTCTCAGGCAGTGGCAGCCAGCGGAAAAATCCGCACGATGACATTAAAGGCCAGTACAGTGTAGCTGAGCATGATGATGACACCCGCCGGTAAGGGTATCGCGAGCGCATGACGCAACACGCTACCCAGCGCGACGTGCAGCCAGATCGCCAGCAAGAGGTCGATGAGCCTGGCGAGATCAGTCATACCCAATGCCTCGGCGGGTACACGAATCAGCAGCATAATCAGTCCGGCAAGCACCCCAAGACCGAGAAAAGCAGTGGCACTCTGCTGCCATCGCGGCGCATGACCCTTCAACTGCAAGAGCACGAACAGTAGGCCTAGGCTCAGCAGGAGATCGAGCAGATTAGCGCCGAATGCAGCACGCAGACTGCCGAACAATTGCATGCCGTTGACGGTACCCACGAGCACACTGAGTGCAGCCAGCAGGCCGAGCAGCGCCGCTGAGACGGGTAGGTCCTGGGGCCCGCGACGTAATAGCGCAAGCTCGACGAAAAATCTGATCAGGGCGAACATTCATGACTTCCGCGGGGCATCAATCGGGACATTCTAGCGCGTCGTGCCGAGGGCTGGCTCCGGCAGTGATATCCTTGCGTCTGCGAAAGGAAGGAAACAATGCAAGAGAAGATCGTCGACACGCCCAGCGAGTTGCTCGCCCTGTGTGAGCAGTTACGCGGTAGCGAATGGTTGGCACTGGATACCGAATTCATACGCGAGAAGACTTACTACCCTCAATTGTGCCTCATTCAAGTCTGCAATGGTGATGTCGCCGCCTGCATAGACCCACTGAAACTATCTGATCTGCAGCCGATACTGGACATCCTGTACGACGGCAGGATACTGAAAGTGCTGCATGCAGCCCGGCAGGATCTGGAGATATTCCTGCACGATTATCGTCGCCTGCCAATGCCGGTATTTGATACCCAGCCCGCCGCGGCGCTGCTGGGTCACGGCGACCAGATCGGCTACGCCAACTTGGTCAAAGTTCTCCTCGATGTCCAGCTACCCAAGGATCAGTCGCGAACCGATTGGTCACGGCGGCCTTTAGAGAAGCAACAACTACGCTACGCACTCGACGACGTTATCTACCTCGGCGAACTCTATCTGCACATGCGCGGCCATTTGTTTGACCGCGAACGCCTGCAGTGGCTCGCAGCCGACTTTGCCACCCTCGCCGACCCGCGGACCTACTCCCCCGACCCCCAGGGTATGTGGAAACGCACCAAGGGCAAGCAGATGCTGCGCGGTAGGCAGCTGGCTGTATTGCAGAGGCTGGCAGCATGGCGCGAAATTCAGGCACGCGAGCGTGATCTCCCACGCAAATGGGTCCTCAAGGACGATGCCTTGGTTGAGCTCAGCCGCCGGATGCCACGTGACGCGGAGGGTCTGTCGAAGATTCGCGGCCTCGAACCGGGTCAGATCCGCCGGGAAGGCGGGGCGCTGATTCGCCAGATAGACGAGGCCGCCAATCTACCACGTGAGCAATGGCCAGAAGACGAACGCCGCCCGACTCCGTTGACTGCGCAGCAGGAAGCCATGGTGGACTTGCTCACAGCGGCCTCTCGCCTCATCGCGGAACGGCACCAACTCTCGCCGCAGGCGATCACGACCCGCAAGGAGCTGGAGAAGTTTGTCCGCGGCGAGGCAGGCTGCATACTGTTGGAAGGTTGGCGGCGCTCGGTGGCCGGCGACACGCTGGCCTCTGTGATGAACGGCACCGTCAGGTTGGAACTTAACGGCGATGCGCTGCAGCTCACCCCGGCTGATGCCGAGGATGGCGCACAGGCTACCCGATCACCCGGTTGATACGCAGCACGAAAGGGACCTTCTTCAGGCGCCGGATAATATTGGCGAGGTGCCGGCGACTCTTTACGGAAACGACAAATCGCAGGCTGGTGCTCAGGCCATCGCGCTCCTCGCTGCGCACATCTTCTATATTCGAGCCCTCCTCGGCGATCATCGAGGCGACAGTCGCCAACATACCGCGCTGGTTGCCGGCATCTACGCGAATCGCCGTCGAAAACTCCCCGCTGACATCCTCGGCCCATTGCACATCCAGCCAGCTCTGCCCCTGGCGACGAAAATCGCCGAGATTGGGGCAATCGTGATGATGCACGACTAGGCCCCGCCCGGGGCTGAAGATGGCCACTACTGGATCACCCGGGATGGGGCCGCAGCATTTGGCAAAGCTGACTACCACCCCCTCGGTCCCCTTAATGGTCAGCGAACCAGCCGGGCCGCCATCGCTACCCGCTTGTTCGCCACCCAGTACGATCAAGCGGGCAACCAGTTTTGCCATGCGGTTACCCAGACCGATCTGCTCCAGTAGTTGCTCGAAGCTGGGCAGACCAATCTCCGCGAGCAGCTTTGATCGCTCCTGTTCATCGACGTGGTCAAGTTGCCGACCCAGCGCCTCGAGCTCGCGATCGAGTAGTCGACGACCGAGTTCAATTGCCTCCTTGTGCTCCAGCCCCTTGAGATATGAGCGGATTGTTGCACGCGCCTTGCCGGTCACCACGAAATCCAGCCAAGCGGGATTCGGTCGATTATTCGGCTTGGTGATGATCTCTACGGTCTGGCCATTGCGCAGCTGGGAGCGCAGGGGTGCAAGCCGACGATCGACACGCGCTGCAACGCACTGGTTGCCCACATCCGAGTGCACTGCAAACGCAAAGTCGATGACGGTCGCCCCCTTGGGCAGCACAAAAATCTGACCCCGAGGGGTGAACACATAGACCTCGTCCGGAAACAAATCGACTTTGACGTGTTCGAGAAACTCCATGGAATTTCCCGAATCCTTTTGCATCTCGAGTAGATTACGCAGCCAATCGGCAGCTGCATCCGGAGTCAAGGCGCCAGCTCCGGTGTTCTTGTACTGCCAGTGTGCAGCGATGCCCTCTTCGGCCACCCGATGCATCTCGCGAGTCCGTATCTGAATTTCGATTGGCAGGCCATTTGGACCAAAAAGCACGGTGTGCAACGACTGGTAGCCGTTCGCCTTGGGGATGGCGATGTAATCCTTGAAGCGGCCGGGGACCGGCCGATATAGATTGTGCACCACGCCCAGCACGCGATAGCAGGTGTCGACCGAATCGACGATGATGCGAAACGCATAAACATCGGCGAGCTCATTCAGCGACAGCTTCTTCTCCAGCATCTTGCGATACGTGCTGTAGACATGCTTTTCACGGCCATAGACCTCGCCGTCATAGCCTTCCTGCCGTAAGCGACCACGCAAGACCCCTTCGATATTGCTGACCACCTCCTTGCGATTGCCGCGGCGCTTGCGCAACGCGGCGCGCAGGATGCGATAGCGCCACGGCCAATGTGCCGCCATACCGAGTTCTTCGAGTTCGTGCCGGATGCTATTAATGCCGAGCCGATTGGCAATCGGTGCATAAATGTCGAGCGTCTCGCGCGCGATCCGACGCGCTTTGTTGGCTCGCATCACACCAAGGGTACGCATGTTGTGCAACCGATCGGCAAGCTTGATCATGATGACGCGGATATCCTTTGTCATCGCCAGCATCATCTTGCGAAAGTTCTCCGCCTGGGCCTCGGCGCGGGACCGGAACTTGATCAGGGTGAGCTTGCTTACGCCATCGACCAGTTCAGCGATTTCGGGCCCGAATTCGCGCGCCAACTGTTCCTTGGCCGTTTTCGTATCCTCGATTACGTCGTGCAAGATCGCAGCCATGAGGCACTGATGGTCCATTCGCATGCCGGCCAGGATTCGTGCCACCGCAAGGGGATGGTAAATGTAGGGTTCGCCGGAAAGTCGGCTTTGGCCTTCGTGCGCCTCGGCGCCAAACAGATAGGCGCGATAGACTTCGCGCACCTGATCCAGGGTCAGGTATTCTTCCAGGTAGGTGCAGAGATCGCTGATCAGCAGGCGGGCGTCGGCGGGTCCCGCCGCGACTTGAAGCTCGTCAGCAGGTGCCGGTGGGGGGGTCTCAGGGCGCGAGGCGTCCACCGGGGCTGTTACTCATCGTCATTTCCCAAGTCGGCCACGCCCAGTTCACCGGCCAGTGCCGCCGCCAGTTCGTCGTCGATGGATTCCGACGTCTCCTCAGGCTCCGCCATGGTCTCCTCCGTGATCAACCCATCGGCTATTTCGCGCAGCGCCACGACGGTAGCCTTGTCGTTCTCCCAGGGCACGAGCGGGTCGACACCGTTCACCAACTGGCGGGCACGACGACTGGCCAACAGGACCAGATCGAAACGGTTATCCACATTGTCGAGGCAATCTTCAACGGTTATTCGTGCCATGGCGTGTCACAAACTCCAGATATCTGATAAACGCGTGCGAACGTTCAAGTATACGAGGCAGCTAACGGTTAGCCAAGCATCTTTGCCAAGACAGCGCCAAATCTTGCCTTCTGGCGTGGCTGCCGGAGGCGTTCCGCGGCGACGATGGCACGGAGTTCGGCAAGCGCGGTGCCAAAGTCATCATTCATCACCAGGTAGTCATATTCGAGGTAGTGCGATAGCTCTCTGCGTGCATCCACCATCCGTCGCTCGACGACCTCGGCGCTGTCCTGCGCCCGCTTAGAGAGGCGTTCGCGAAGTGCTTCAATACTCGGTGGGGCAATGAAGATCGACACCGCATCAGGGAATCGTTGACGCACCTGTCGGGCGCCCTGCCAGTCGATCTCCAGGACGACATCCAGACCCTGCGCCAATTGCATCCGCACCGCGTCTTCCGAGGTGCCGTAGTAGTGATCAAATACCTTCGCATACTCCAGGAATGCCCCTTGCTCAACCAAGGCCTCGAAATCCGCAGTACTGACAAAGTGATAGTGCACGCCGTCCTTTTCCCCGATTCGCATCGCGCGCGTGGCGTGTGAGACCGATATGACCAGGCGCGGGTCGGACGGGACAAGCTCGCGAAGCAGGCTGGTTTTTCCGGCACCCGAGGGCGCCGAAACAACAAAGAGGATCGCGGATTCAGATATCCCCTGCATCCCCGCTACTCGATGTTTTGCACTTGCTCACGCATTTGCTCGATCAGCACCTTCATCTCGACGGAGATCGCGGTCGTATCGCTGTCTGCAGACTTCGACCCCAAAGTATTGGCCTCGCGATTGAGTTCCTGCATCAGAAAATCCAGGCGTCGTCCGACCGGCTCGTCCTGCTGCAGCACCCGATCCACCTCGTCGAGGTGGGTCGTCAGGCGGTCCATTTCCTCGTCTACGTCGAGGCGCTGCGCCAGCAGGGCCATCTCCTGTTCGAGGCGTTCCTGATCGAGATTCTCCGCGACCTCGGCGAGGCGCGCCTTGAGGCGCTCTCGAATCGAATCGATAACTGCCGGCATACGCTCGCGCGCGAGCGCCACCTGGGCACGCATCCCCTCGACCCTCTGGGCAATCAGTTCCGCCAATCTGCCGCCTTCACGCTCCCGCGCCTCAAGCAGCGCATCGAGCGCCTGGCTCAGAAGTACCAACGCGGCCTCCTGCACCGGGGTCAGGTCTTGCTCGCCGCTCTCGAGCACACCGGGCCAACGCAGAATGTCCATGATGCTGGGATTGTGCGAACTGTGGAGCTTGTGCGCCATCTTGTCGGCGGCGCCGAGAATCTGTTCGACCAGATGATCATTCAGCTGCAGCTCGCCGGCGGTACCGGGCGCCACCTTGAAACGCAGGTTGCATTCCACCTTGCCGCGCCTAAGACGCGCCGTCACGCGCTCGCGGACTGTCGGTTCAATGCCCCGCAGCTCTTCCGGGAGGCGCACCACGGCCTCGAGGAAGCGGTGATTCACTGAACGAATCTCCCAGGTGAGTTCGCCCAGAGCGCCATGCTCCTGCTTGCGGGCAAATGCCGTCATACTCCGAATCATTTTGACCTCGAACAAGACGCCGGCATCCCATCGAAAGCCGGCAAAGGGTGTATCATACGGTGCATTGCTGAGCAAAGCATCGTAACCACCACGCGCGCATGTCTGAAAGCCCCCGCGACAGCCTTCCTATCGGTACGGTGCTCGACTGCTACCGGATCACGAAACTCATAGGCAGTGGCGGCTTCAGCCTCATTTATTTGGCCGAGGACGAAGACTGCCACGACGAAGTCGCGATAAAGGAGTATCTGCCCAAGCGCTTCGGCACCCGGCAATTGGGCCATGGTGTCACCGTCTCGCGCGAAGACAAATACGAGAGCTTCCAGCGCGGGCGCCGTCTCTTCTACCAGGAGGCTCGCGTGCTGGCTACCCTGCGCCACCCCAATATCGTGCATGTCCGCAACTGTTTTCTGGCCAACAACACCGCCTACCTGGTGATGAATTACGAACCGGGGAAGAATCTCGGCCGTTACATCAAGAAGCGCCAGGGCGGACTCAGCACTAACTTCCTGATGACTGTATTCCCGCCGCTGTTGGATGCCCTAGACTTGATCCATAGTCGCCAACATCTACACCTGGACATCAAGCCCAGCAATATCCATCTTCGCCCCGGGGGCAACCCGCTGCTGTTGGATTTCGGTGCCGCCTACCATCTCGACGACGTCGGTGAGAAAAAGGCCCAGGTGGTGACCCCGGGATTTTCCCCGATCGAACAATATTACGCCTCCGCACGGGTCGGGCCTTTCACGGACGTCTACGCCGCGGGTGCCACCATGCGCGCCTGCATCGAGGGCAAACCGCCACCTTCGGCTGTCGAACGCCACGCCAAAGACACCCTGATTCCGGCCACCGAGGCATTCGTTGCCAGGTATCCGCGAGAGATCCTCGAATCCATAGACTGGGCGATGCAGGTGGACGCCCGGCATAGGCCGCAGAGTGCCGGAGAGCTGAGAGATGCCATGCTGGGACGTATCGGCGTCCCGCGCGAGATGAGCGAGCGCGAACAGGACGCCGGATGACCGGCCGGTTATTGGCCTTCGAGGCCGCCAAGGCAAGCCTCAACGGTAGCCGCCGGTCCAACCAGGACCGCTGCCTCTGCCTGCACAGCGCCGATACGGTCTTGCTCGCACTGGCCGATGGACTCGGGGGACACCCACGGGGTGACGTGGCCGCACAGCTTCTGGTCGACGTCTGCGAGACCGTTTTTCGTCGTTCCAGCAAACCGCTGTTCGATCCCGAGCACTTTATGCTGCACTGTATCGGCAGGGCGCACGAGTCGATTCTGCGCTTTGGCAGGCGTCAAACGCCGCCGATCGCGCCGCGCACGACCGCAGTTTTGGCGATCGTACAATATGGGACAGCGCATTGGAGCCATGTGGGCGATAGTCGCCTTTACCTGATTCGGGATGGCGCGATTCTGACCCAGACCGTGGACCATGCGATGGTTCGCTTTGTACGCCACCCCGCGGACGAGGCTTTGCGGCCGCGCGCCAGCCTCACGCGTTGCCTTGGCGGGTCGATTCAACCGCCCACTACGACCTGCGGCTCACCCACGGTGTTGCAGCCAGGCGACATCCTGCTGTTGTGTTCAGATGGCCTCTGGGGTCAGGTAAGCACACAAACGATGCTCCGGGCCTTTGCCGATGACTCTACCGCACTGGCAACAAGCCTGGACGAGCTGCTGAATCAGGCCGCGATTGCGCCGAACAGCGACAACGTGACCGCGGCCGCGTTGCGCTGGCGGGCGCCGTCGATAGTGCCCGCGGACCAGGCCGCATTGCTCGAGCCCAGGACCGATCCCAGGCTCGAAGTGGCGATCGAACACCTGCAGAACATGTTGCAGAACACCGACCAACCCAAAGAATAAGGAAAGACCATGCGACCCAGTGGACGCGCACCCGATCAGATGCGGCCGATTTCCTTCACTTCGAACTTCACCATGCACGCCGAAGGCTCCGTGCTGGTGGCCTTTGGCAATACCAAGGTGATCTGCACCGCCAGCGTCGAAGATAGGCAGCCACGCTGGCTCAAAAACGAAGACCAGGGCTGGGTCACCGCCGAGTACGGCATGCTGCCACGTTCCACGCATAGCCGGATGGGGCGAGAGGCCGCGCGTGGCGGCCAGGGCGGCCGGACGATGGAGATCCAACGGCTGATCGGTCGCGCGCTGCGCGCCTCGGTCGACCTGACCAAGCTCGGGCCACGCACCATCACACTCGATTGCGACGTGATCCAGGCCGACGGGGGGACACGTACGGCGTCGATATCCGGGGCCTTTGTCGCCCTCAGCCAGGCCCTGCGCCTGCTGCGCAGCCGCGGCTCGATCGATGATGATCCAGCAATCGGCAACGTGGCCTCGGTTTCGGTTGGGATATTCAATGGAACGCCGGTGCTCGACCTGGATTATGCGGAAGATGCCGGCGCCGAAACCGACATGAACGTGGTGATGGATGACAAGGGAAGGTTCATAGAGATCCAGGGCACCGCCGAGGGTGTACCCTTTTCGACCGCCGAGATGAATGCCATGCTCGATCTGGCGCGCGCGGGCATCACCCAGATCGTGGCTGCGCAGAACCAGGTGCTCGCCGCAGGCGTCGAGTAGTTAAATCGGAGACCCAACCGAATGCCTCAGCGCATCGTCCTTGCCAGCGCCAATTTGGGCAAAGCGAAAGAGTTCGCAGAACTGCTCGCCGGCCACAATATCCGCGTGGTTCCGCAGTCAGATTTCGGGGTCCCGGATGTCGATGAGACCGGTCTCACCTTCGTCGAGAACGCGATCCTCAAGGCCCGCAATGCGGCGCAGCATACCGGGCTGCCGGCCATCGCCGACGATTCCGGCCTCGAGGTCGATTTTCTCAACGGTGCACCCGGCATCTATTCGGCGCGCTATGCGGGTCCGGACGGCGACAGCGCGGCCAACAATGCCAAGCTGCTGGCCGCGCTGACCGGGGTCCCGGCGGCGCAACGGGGCGCCCGCTTCCAATGCCTCTTGGTCTACTTGCGCCATGCCGACGACCCAACGCCTATCATCTGCCAGGGCTCCTGGGAGGGGCGGATTCTCGACGCCACGCGCGGTGATGGCGGTTTCGGATACGACCCGCTGTTTTTCGTTGCTGAGGAGAACTGCAGCGCCGCAGAGTTGCCCGCGTCGCGCAAGAATGCCCTCAGTCATCGCGGCAAGGCGCTAAGGTGTCTGTTGCAGGCCTTGACCTCTGCTCACCATTCTTCGTAATGACGGCGCCGTTATCCGCGCAGGCTAACCCGGTTCGGGTTCCATGCGGATTGCGCCGCAGGGGCATTCGGCAACGCACAGTCCGCAGCCCTTGCAGTAATCATAATTGAAGCGGAAGCGCTTGCCGGGTCCCAGCTTGATCACGGCATTGTCGGGACAAACACCGTAGCAGGTGTCGCATTCAAAACAGTTTCCGCACGACATGCAGCGTCGCGCCTCATACAACGCATTCGCCTCATCCAGGCTGCCGACCACTTCATCGAACGTCGACTGTCGCCGGATGATATCCAGCACCGGGCGCACCGTCTTCGGGGCATCGGCGTAATACCAGGTATTGAGCCGGTCGAACGTGGCCTGTTCATGTTTGGCCGGCTGCTCCATCGACTCGCCGCGCAGATAGGCATCGATTGCGCGCGCCGCTCGCTTGCCCTGTCCAACCGCTACCGTGACCGTGCGTTCACCCCCGGTCATGTCACCACCGGCAAAAACGCCGGGGCGACCAGTCATCTGGAAATCGTCGACCTGGACTAGACCGTGGTCGATATCCAGCCCGGGCAGCTTGGCGAGCAGATCCAGATCCACATCCTGCCCCAAGGCGAGGACGACGGAATCCGCCTGCATGGTCTCGAATTCACCCGTGGGTTGGGGAAAACCGTTTTCGTCCAACGCCATCTTTTCGACCATGATGTTCTCTTGATCCGCAGCGGCGATGGTGCTCAGCCATTTCACCTTGACGCCCTCCTCCAGCGCCTCGCTCACTTCATGGCTGTGCGCCGGCATCCGCTCCCGGGTCCGTCGGTAGACGATCACGGACTCCTCGGCCCCCAGGCGGCGGGCGGTGCGCGCGACGTCGATCGCGGTATTGCCGCCCCCGTAGACGACCACTCGACGGCCGAGCAGCGGCTTGTCCTCCGCCTCCATCTGGTGCAGCACTGCGACCGCATCGGTGATCCGTCGCGCATCGCCCGCCGGTATATAGGTCCGCTTGCCGATCTGTGAACCGACACCGAGGAAACAGGCGTCGAAAGCCTCTTCCTGCATCTTGGCCTGGATATCGTCCACACGCTGGTTGAGGCGCAGCTCCACGCCCATATCGACAATGCGCCGCACATCACTATCAAGGGTGGGGCGCGGCAGGCGGTACTGCGGAATACCGTAGCGCATCATGCCGCCGGCGGCACTTTCGGCCTCGAACACCACGACCGAATGGCCGCGGCGGCGCAAATGATAGGCAGCCGACAGGCCGGCCGGCCCAGAGCCCACGACCATCACGCGCCGACCGCTGTCCGCCGGCACTGGATCGAACTGCCAGCCGTGGCGGTTGGCTTCGTCGCCCAGAAACCGTTCGACCGCATTGATGCCGACCGACTCATCGAGCTGCGCGCGGTTGCAGGCGGACTCGCAGGGGTGATAGCAGACTCGGCCCATGATCGC
>JASFJQ010000007.1:0-14796 GCA_050121305.1 Chromatiaceae bacterium | reverse complement strand
GTGCCGGGCCGCCTTGCGGCCTCAAGCGTATGGCTGGGGCGGGAGGATTCGAACCTCCGATGCCGGAGTCAAAGTCCGGTGCCTTAACCGCTTGGCCACGCCCCAATATGTAAAGTTTGGCGCCGCTACCCGCCCACCGCTTCGAGCAACGGCGAGCGGTTCATCCCTTGAACCACATACCCGGTGACACCGGGCGGCCGCTGCCGCAACAGGGCCTCGGCCTCGGCTCGGCTGGCACAGGGCGCGAACACACAGGCCCCGCTGCCGGTCATCCGCGCTTCGGCTTTTTCGCTGAGCCAATCAAACACTTGTTTCACAGCCGGGTAGCGCTTTTTGACCACGGGCAGACAGTCGTTGGTCTGCTCCCCAGCGAGAAAGTCGCGTATTGTGATTCTGTGGGAATTCCTTGTCAATTCGGGGTCTTGGAAGACTTTTCCGGTATCGACGCGGACGGCCGGTGCCAGCAGGAGATAGATCGGCGTCGCCGGTTCGATATCGTCGAGCGTTTCTCCCACTCCCTCGGCCCATGCGGCCCTGCCATGAACGAATATTGGCACGTCTGCGCCGAGCTTCAGCCCGAGGGTCATCAGGCGGGCGCGATCAAGCCCACATCGCCACAAACGATTCAGTGCCACGAGTGTGGTGGCCGCGTCCGAGCTGCCGCCGCCGAGCCCACCGCCCAACGGGATCCGTTTGTCCACCTGGATGTCGACGCCCAGCGAACAACCCGTATCCCGCTGCAGCAGCCTTGCCGCACGGACCACCAGGTCGTCCGCCGAGGCCACGCCGGGCAGCGAGCTGATGCGTCGGACAGCGCCATCTTGGCGCACCGAGAAAGAGAGTGAGTCGCAGAGATCAACAAACTGAAAGACCGTCTGCAGCAGATGGTAGCCATCCGGTCGTTGGCCGACGATGCGCAACATCAGATTGAGCTTGGCCGGCGCAGGCCAGGCCACGGTGGCTGTCATTGTGATCCGGCCTGGAGCCTCTCTATGACTGCGCGGATCTTATCGCTATCCGGTGAGTGTGCCAGGCCTTCTCGCCAGACTGCCTGTGCATCGGCCCGCTGACCGCTCATCCAAAGCACCTCGCCCAGGTGCGCGGCGATCTCGTCATCCTGGGCCAGTGCGAGCGCGCGGCGCAGGTAGCTCGCGGCCTGGACCAGGTCACCCTGGCGGTATAAAACCCAACCCATGCTATCGAGTATCGCCGGACTGTCGGGACGCAGCTTCAACGCCCGTGAGATGTAGGCGAAGGCCTCGTCGAGACGCTCATTCCTGTCGGCCAGCGTATAACCCAGCGCATTGAGGGCGTCGGCATAATCGGGGTCATCTTCCAGCAGGCGCCGCAGGTCGCGCTCCATCCAGGCAAAATCGCCGAGTTCGACAACGAACAGCGCGCGGTTGTAGAGCAGATCCTGACTATCGGGAAATGCCGCGATGGCCGCCTCGTAGAGCGCCAGGGCATCGTCTGGTTCGCCGTGTTTTTGTACGATCTGGGTCTCCGCGACGTACAGATCTGCCGCGCGGCCCGGGTTGGCGATCCGCGCCCGCTGCAGGGTGTCGCGTGCCGCGGCCAGACGCCCGGTCCGGCCGAGAATCTGCGCCGTGCGCATGACCGCGTCGACCCTGAGCTCGGTGCCCCCTACGGAGCGGAATAGACCGATTGCCAGATCGTCGTTGCCGTTTTCCTCTTCGACCTGGGCGAGGTAGTAGCTCGCCTCATCACGCCGATCCGGTACGCCGCGTAATTCCTGCCACAGTGGCCGCGCCTCGTCCCAGTTTTCCTGCTGAGTCGCCAGCATCGCGTAACCAAACGTGATCTCGTCATCATCCGGCGTCAACCGGTGCAACTCGCGGAACTGTTCCAGCGCGGCGGGATAGTCGGCAAGGTCTACCAGCAGCCGCGAGTAGGTTGTGCGCAGCAATACGCTGTCGGGATAAAGCCGCACGCCCTCATCCAGCAGCGTCCGCGCCTGTTCGCGCTGATTCTGTGCCACCAGTACCCGGGAAAGCAGTACCCGCGGCTGTTCCCACGCGGGATCCTCGGCAATCACCACCCGCAGGCGCGCCTCGGCCTCGGCAAATCGCTGGTGCGCGGTCTCCATTACCGCCAGCGCATATAAAGAGCGCAGGTCGTCCGGATGCCGTTCGTGCAGCCCCTGCATCAGCTGCTCGGCCCCGGCGCGATCTGGCTCGGCGCTGAGCACCCCGGCCGCCTGCAGGAAACCGTCGAGGTCGCGTGCGTCAGCGATCTTGACCAGGGCATCCAACTGCTCTCCGGCTGCGTCGATCTGCTGGTTGCGCAGAAACAGCACGGCCGCGAGCTGGCGCGCCGTGACATCGTTCGGCGCAAATTCGACCCACCGTCGCACCGCCGCCAGGCCGGCTGGATAGTCTCTGAGATGCAGCGCGATCCGGGTGGCCCGTTCGGCGGCGTAGGCATCCTGCGCCAGGATCGCGGCATGCTGATAGTGGCTCTGCGCCAGACGCAGGTCGCCACGATGGGCGCCTATCTCGCCCACCAGGTAGCTGTAGATCAGGTCCTCGTCCAGCTCGCGCGCGACGGGTTCCGGCTCCGGGAACGGCAGCGCCACGGGCACCGGTGCCTCGGCAACGCTGTCACTGGCCGCCGGCGGCTTCTGCTGAAGGGTTTTACAGCCCTGGGTGGCAAACAGCAGGATGAGTCCCAGGCCTAAGACGAGTACTCTCACGGTGCCTAGATTAGTCGATTGGCGCGTCGGCGAAAACGCCTTGTCGCGGTTTCGTCCGATTCCAGGAATGGCCCGCATGCTTGCATTCAACCATTTGATATCTCAAAATTTCCATCCAATCTGTTAGTCAGCAACGCGAATATGCCGCCGCTCGTCATTGGCCTCAACCACACAACCGCTCCGGTCAGTATCCGTGAGCGCGTGACCTTTGGCCCGGACATCGTGGTCGGGGCGCTGCGCAGTCTGACGGAGCTGCCGGGCATCGAGGAGGCGGTAATTCTCTCCACTTGCAACCGGACCGAGGTCTACTGCAGCGTCGGCGATGCGGTCGACGATCCGCAGGAGTTGACCCGCGATTGGCTGGCCAGGTTCCACGGCCTATCGGTGGAGGATATCGCACCTTATCTCTACCACCACGAAGGCAGGAAGGTGGTTGCCCATCTACTGTCGGTCTCCAGCGGTCTAGACTCCCTGGTGCTGGGCGAACCGCAGATCCTTGGCCAGGTGAAGAGCGCTTTTCAGACCGCCAACGAGGCGGGCCGCACCGGCAAGCTTCTGACCCGATTATTTCAGCATGCCTTTGCGACCGCCAAGCAGGTGCGCACCGACACCGCGATTGGCGACAGTCCGGTATCAGTCGCCTTTGCCGCAGTCAGCCTGGCCCGTCAGATCTTCTCCGATCTTTCGAAACAGACCGCCATGCTGATCGGCGCTGGCGAGACAGTCGAACTTGCCGCACGTCACCTGGTTCAAAACGGCATCGGCCGCATCATCGTCGCCAACCGCACGATTGCGCGTGCCGAGGAGCTGGCGCTGCAGTTCGACGCCTACGCGATCAGTCTGACGGAGATCCCGTCACATCTGGCGGATGCGGACATCGTGGTTGCCTCAACCGCCAGCCCGATGCCCATTCTTGGTAAGGGCACGGTGGAGAGCGCGCTGAAACGGCGCCGTCACCGGCCGATCTTCATGGTCGATATCGCCGTCCCCCGGGATATCGAGGCCGAGGTGTCGGATCTGGAAGACGTCTACCTCTACACCGTCGATGATCTCGAAGATGTCATCCAGGATAATCTGCGCTCGCGCCAAGAGGCTGCTGAGCAGGCTCGCGAGATAATCGCGTTTCAGGTCGACGAATTCCTTGCCTGGATGCGCTCGCTGGATGCAGTGGGCCTGATACAGGATTATCGCCAGAAAGCCGGCGAGATCCGCGACGAAGTGCTGCTCAAGGCCCGCCATATGCTCGAGTGCGGCAAGCCCGCGGACGAGGCCCTGAATTACCTTGCCCAGACCCTGACCAACAAACTGCTACACACCCCGAGTGCGCAGTTGCGAGAGGCCGGCAGCAGCGGCCGGCGTGAGCTTCTAGAGGCCGCCAACGCCCTTTTCCAGCTAGGGCACGGAAAATCGGGTAACGACTAGCCAGGCCTGCGCGTCCACGCCCGCCGACCCACTCGGTCGCCTCAACTTCGCATCGATGCCGCAAGGCCACCGCCGCACAAATCATGAATCCCAGTATTCGCGACAAGCTTGAACAGATCAGCGACCGTTACCAGGAGATTACCGCGCTGCTCGCCGACCCGGCGATCCAGGCCGACGCGAATGGTTTTCGCAACCTGAGCCGCGAATATGCCCAGATCGAACCGGTGAGCCTGTGCTACCAGCGCTATGTGACGGCCGAGAGCGAGTTGCACAACGCCGAGGGGTTGTTGGCGGATCCAGAGATGGCAGAACTCGCCGAGGACGCCTGCCGCGAGGCCCGCGCCACCTTGGGTGAACTCGAGCCCGAACTCCATCGTCTGCTGCTGCCGCGCGATCCGAACGATGCGCGCAACGTCTACCTGGAGGTGCGCGCCGGTACCGGGGGTGCGGAGGCGGCACTGTTCGCCGGTGACCTGTTGCGCATGTACTTGCGATATGCAGAACAACGGCGCTGGAAGACCGAAATGGTGGCCGCGAGTCTCGGCGAGCTGGGCGGCTACAAGGAGGTGGTGATGCGCATCATCGGCCAGGAGGTCTACTCGCGGCTCAAGTTTGAATCCGGCGCACATCGTGTGCAGCGGGTACCGGAGACCGAGTCACAGGGGCGCATCCATACCTCGGCCTGTACCGTGGCCATCTTGCCGGAGGCCGAAAGCGTGGATGAGTTCGCGATCAACCCCAGCGATCTGCGCATCGATACCTACCGCTCGTCCGGCGCCGGCGGGCAGCATGTCAATACCACGGATTCGGCGGTGCGCATCACCCATCTGCCGAGCGGCGTCGTGGTCGAATGTCAGGACGAGCGTTCCCAGCACAAGAACAAGGCGCGTGCGATGTCCTTGCTGCAGGCACGGCTGCTCGCCGCGGCCCGCGAGAGCGCCGCTGCCAGCCAGGCCGAGGATCGCCGCCTTCAGGTCGGCAGCGGCGACCGCTCGGAACGCATTCGAACCTACAACTTTCCGCAGAACCGCGTGACCGACCACCGCATCAATCTCACGCTGTATAAACTCGACGAGATAATGCAGGGTGCCCTGGATCAAGTCATCGACCCGCTGCAACATGAGTATCAGGCCGGGCAACTGGCCGCCCTGTCGGCAGAATGAACACCGTGCGTTCGCTACTCGCGGACGCGCGTCAGCTACTGGCCGACGCCGTCGATACGCCGGCACTGGAGTCTGAGGTCCTGCTGGCGCATGTACTCGGGCAGGATCGCAGCTGGCTGTACGCCCACCCGGAACACGTCCCCGCCGCGGCCGAGATCGCCGCCTTTGGCCAACGGTTGGCGCAGCGCCGCGACGGGCATCCGATCGCCCACCTCACGGGCCGGCGCGAATTCTGGTCGCTGACACTCAGCGTCAGTCGCGACACCCTGATCCCGCGTCCCGAGACCGAGGGGCTGGTCGAGATTGCACTCGGGATCAGGCTACCCGACGAGGCAGATGTCCTGGATCTCGGCACCGGCAGCGGCGCCATCGCACTCGCGCTGGCCAGTGAACGCCCGAATTGGCGCATCCTGGGCATTGACCGGAGTAGCGCCGCGCTGGCGATCGCCCGTGCCAACGCCAGACGACTTGGCCTGCCTGGCGTGGAATTCGCACGCGGTGACTGGTTCTCCGCTCTGCCCGGCGGCGCATCCTTCGACCTGATCGTCTGCAATCCACCCTATGTGGCGCAAGACGACCCGCATCTCGCGCGCGGTGACCTCCGCTTCGAGCCCATACAGGCCCTGGTGGCCGGCGAAGACGGTCTCAAGGACATACGCGCAATTGTCGATGCGGCGCCAGGTTTTTTGCGTCCCGGCGGCTGGCTCTGGCTGGAACACGGCCGCGATCAGGGGAGCCATGTGGTCGATCTGCTGCAGCGCAGAGGCTTTCAGCAGGTCGCGCTGCGCCGCGACCTGGCTGGCCAGGAACGCCATGCGGGTGGCCGCATGCCGGTGAGACAAACCGGCCAGCCACGCGATGATCGCCCTTGACCGGTAGGGTCTTTCGGCCCAGCATTGCCCCCATGGAAAACCAGGGCGACAGCCTGCAGCGGCAACGCGAGATCGCGTTTTGCTCCCTGCACCCCGATGACAATCAGGCACGCTCGGCAGCTGACTTTCTGATTGCGATCGATGGGGTACAGCGCGTCGACGTGCTCGACGCCGTGAACCTGGTCGTCTGCTATCGCCTGATGGTGATCTGCCTTGCAGATATCGAGGACCTGCTGCAGCAGCGCGGCTTTCATCTCGACAATCGACTCATGTACAAAATCCGGCGCGCGCTCTTTCACTATACGGAGGAGACCCAGCGGGCGAATCTGGGCTGCGCCAACGGCGACGCAAACTGCACGCAAAAGGTCTTCGCCAATCGATACCGCAAGCGCGAACACGGCTGTCAGGACGACCGGCCAGAGCATTGGCGACGCTATCTCTAGCCCGCACCAGTCAACGGCCGGCCTCGCTGAGGTGCCCCACTTCCCTGATGGATGACGACGACCTGCTGCGTTACAGCCGCCAGATCATGCTCCCCGAGCTCGGCATCGAGGGCCAGCAGCGCCTGCGCGAGGGGAGCGCACTGATCGTCGGGCTGGGCGGCCTGGGTTCCCCGGCGGCAATGTATCTGACCGCGGCAGGCATCGGCACGTTGGCGCTAGCCGACGACGACCGGGTTGATCTGAGTAATCTTCAGCGCCAGGTGCTGCATACCACACAGCGTATCGGCCTCGCCAAGACCGTCTCGGCGGAGCAGGGGTTGCGCGCGCTGAATCCCGCACCGCGGCTCGTGCTACACCACATCCGGCTGCGCGACGCTGCACTGCAGGCCGCCGTGGCAGGGGCCGACGTCGTCCTCGATTGCAGTGACAACTTTGCCACCCGTTTCGCCCTGAACCGACTCTGCCACGCGCTGCACAAACCACTGGTCTCGGGTGCGGCCGTCCGTTGGGACGGCCAGATCACCGTGTTTGACGGCGGCCCCGCCGGCCCCTGCTATCGCTGTGTCTACGATGAAGACGGCGAAGAGGAGCTGAGTTGCAGCGAAAACGGCGTCATCGCCCCGCTGGTCGGCATCATTGGTTCGATGCAGGCACTCGAGGCCATTAAGCTGCTGTGTGGCGTCGGCGAGGCCCTGAGCGGTCGCCTGCTGATCCTCGATGCCCTGCGCATGCAATGGCGCGAGCTGCGGTTGCGTCCAGACCCGTGCTGCCCGGTGTGTGGCGGGAGATGATCGCGTCGCACCGCAACTGCCGCGGATAGCCGCACAGCAATGGAACGGCCGAAGACCTATGCCGAAAAAGCCCGCCCAACCCCTTGACCTGGACCGACTGCGGCAGGACATCGTATTTAGCGACACCCTGCTCGGTCATCCCTTGACCTTCCATACCACCTGGGGGCTGTTTTCGCCCAAGGCCGTCGATGAGGGCAGCCGGCTGCTGCTCGATCACCTCGAGGTCCGGCCGGACGAGCGCGCCATCGACCTGGGCTGCGGCTACGGACCGCTCGGGTTGGCGATCGCCAAGTCCGCGCCGTACGGCCACTGCCTGATGGTCGACAAGGACTTCGTCGCCGTCGACTATGCCAACAAGAATGCGCAGATGAACAACATTCCCAATGCGCATGCGATTCTCAGTGATGGTCTGCGCCATGTCCCCAGGCAGACCTTCACCCTCGCCGTGAGCAATCTGCCGGCCAAGACCAGCAAGGAACACTATTATTTGTTTTTCAACGACATCTATGAACATCTCGAGGCCGATGGCCGGCTCTATGTCGTGGTCATCAGCGGTCTGCGCCAGTTCGTCGCGCGCGCCTTCGAACAGGTGTTCGGCAATCACCGCAAGTTAAAGCAGGGCCGGCAGTACACGGTGGCCATGGCGCAAAAGTGCATGGCGTAGGACTAAAGATCTCGTTGGGGTCTGCCGATAGGCTCGTCACAAGCACCTTATTCTCGATCTTCAGAGGAAAAGCGATGAGCGCTGCGGCAGACAGGCTGACCACGGAAACGGCAGCGGAATATCTGCGCCTGGCCTTGCCGTTGATGTCGAAACAGCGCGTCTCGACCACGCCCCGGAACTATGCGGTCTGGTACACCTATGTCAGTGGCGAGAACGCCGAACTCAATGCCGAGATCGACCGGCTTATCGCAGAGAAACAGCCGTTCACCGAGGCGGTGTGCGCCGGACTGTATCGACAATTCGTGGCCGAGCGCGATGTCAGCGACATCGAACAGGTGCGCGAGCAGCTGAACAGGATCCTCAGCGAGGTCGGTTCCTCGCTCGACGAGGCCGGCAACGGCGCCCGCGCATTCGAGGGCAAACTCGGCGGCCTGGTCGATGACGCGGCGCAAAATAAGGATCTATCGGATATCCGCCAGATGCTCCAGACGCTCATTACCGAGACACGCAGCATGCAGCATGCCACTCAAGGGATGCGCAGCCAGTTCGAGTCGAAGTCGAAAGAGATCGAGGAACTCCACGAGCAGCTGCAGCGCGAACGCAAGCGCGCCAACACCGATCCACTGACCGGCCTGTACAACCGTTTCGCGCTGCTCGAAGAACTGAACAAGGCGATTGCAGAGATGCCGAACGACGCGCCGCCCTCGGTGGTGATGCTGGACATCGACCATTTCAAGGCGGTGAATGATACCCACGGCCATCTCATCGGCGATCGCGTGATCCGCTTTGTCGCCCAGGTGATGGAGAAGAACATCAAGGGCAAGGACAGCGCGGCACGTTACGGGGGCGAGGAATTCACCGTGCTGCTGCCTGAGACACCGGGCGACGGCGCCAAGGCCGTGGCTGAATCGATCCGCAAGGCGGTCGAGAGCGCCCAACTGGTGCGCGCAGACAACAAGGAGCCCCTGGGGCAGATCACCATCTCAGCCGGTGTTGCGACCTTTCAGGCCGGCGAGGATGTCATGGAGTTCGTCAATCGCGCCGATCAGGCCCTCTACCGTTCCAAGAGAGAAGGCCGCAATCGGGTCAGTGTCGCCTGATTTCAGGCCAGGCCGCGCGCCAGCCACGGCCCAATCGCACGACTCAGCCCCACCGGCAGGCGTTTCCAGGTGTTGATGAAGTGGCGATACTTGGGATTGTTGGGATTCATATCCGGCATTTCGGTCGCCTTCACCAGAAAATACTCGTAGCACAGGGGCTCGGGCTCGAAGCCCCAGTGCTTCTTGAAACGAAAAGATCCAGTATCGACTTTGCTGCGGCCGAAATCGAATATGCGATAACCGCGCTCGACGGCACGCCGCATGACTTCCCAATACATGAAGTCATTTGCCGCGAGGTCGCGCGCCGCGGCGATGCCGCCCCCATAGTACGGCAGCACTTGATCACGGAAGTAGTAGTTCATCACCGAGGCCACTAGCCGGCCTTCGTGGCGAACGCTGACGACGTCGACGTCCTCCCCAAACTCGGCGCGGATGGCGCGAAAATGCGCCTTATCAAACACCGGCGTCCCCAGATTGCGCACGCTCTCGGAATACGCGAGGTAGAGGTTGTCGACACCCGCGTCCAACTCGCTGATCAGCCCCGCTTTGATACCCTTGCGCACCATCGCCCGTTGTTTGCGCGGAATGGCGCTCATGTTCGCCTCGTGATCTTCGCTGAGGACGCGTCGGAACCTGACATAGAGGTTGTCTTTGCGCAGCCAGTCTTCGCGTACCGGCCGCTCGTTGCGCACCTCGAGATGATCGACGCCGAGCGTCTGCGCGAGCCGCATCGCATATGCCTCGAGCGCCTCCCTGATGGCGTCATCGTCGGCGAGGGCACCCCCATAGACACAAAACGGCACCGAGATCAGCGCGTGACCGAACAGCAAGTGCTTGACCTCACCAAGCGGCAGGAGGCCGCACAGGACGCCGTCGCGCAGCGCCACCAGGTAGTGGCCGGGATGCCGATGGGTGGATTCGATCAAGCGCTTCCACCCATAGCGGTGAAAGAACGTGCCCCGCGGATGCGCCAGCACATAGGCATCCCATGCAGCGGCGTCCGCCTCGTTTGCCATACGGATCTGCACGTCGTTCACCAACAATCACCTACCGTGCCAGCAAAAAAACCCAGGGTATGCATCGCGCAGCGCCAGGCGCCTCGTCATCGACCCAGGCGCGCTGCGGGCAATACGCTATATCGGCATTTGTCGCAGCAGGCTAAGGCTAATTCCCCAGCTTTTTGCGCAACAGCGCATTGACCTGCTGAGGGTTCGCCTTGCCCTGGGATTTCTTCATGATCTGGCCGACGAAAAACCCGAGCATCTTGGGCTGTTTCGATGCGTCGGCGTTGCGGTAGTTCTCGACCTGCTCGGCATTTGCCGCCAGCACCTCGTCGACCAGTGCCTCGATGGCGCCACTATCCGTGATCTGCTTGAGCCCCCTCGCCTCGATGATCGCGTCCGCATCACCCTCACCAGCCCACATTGCGGCCAGCACATCTTTCGCGATCTTGTTGGAGATGGTGTTGTCCTTGATACGCGCGACCAATCCACCCAGTGTGGCGGCAGCTATCGGGCTCTCGCCGATATCCAAGCCCTGTTTATTGAGCGCCGCGGCCAATTCACCCATCACCCAGTTGGCGGCCAGTTTCGCATCGCCCCCGGCAGCTGCCGCAGTCTCGAAATAATCCGCCTGTGCCCGGGTGCTGGTCAGGACATTGGCGTCGTAGGCCGAAAGCCCATACGCCGTCTCGAAGCGTGATCGCCGCGCGTCGGGCAGTTCGGGCATCTCGGCGACCACCTCGGCGATAAAGGCTGCATCGATCTGCAGCGGCAAGAGGTCCGGATCGGGAAAGTAACGATAATCGTTGGCCTCTTCCTTGCTGCGCATGGATCGGGTCTCGTCCCTGTCCGCATCGTACAGACGGGTCTCCTGAACCACCCGGCCACCGTCCTCTAACAGCTCAATCTGCCGCTCGACCTCATAGTTGATGGCCTTTTCGAGAAAGCGGAAGGAATTGATGTTCTTGAGTTCGGCACGCGTGCCCAACTCGGACTGCCCCTGCGGCCTCATCGAGACATTGGCGTCCATGCGGAACGAGCCTTCCTGCATATTGCCGTCGCAGATCCCGATGTAGGTCACGATCTGATGTATCTTCTTGGCATAGGCGACGGCCTCCTTGGCCGAGCGCATGTCGGGCTCGGAGACAATCTCGAGCAGCGGCGTGCCGGCGCGGTTGAGGTCGATCCCGGTCATACCGTGGAAGTCCTCATGCAGCGACTTGCCTGCATCTTCCTCGAGGTGTGCACGTGTCACCCCGACCACCTTGCTCGAACCGTCTTCCAGAACGACCTCGACGCTCCCCTCGCCGACCACCGGGAGCTCGTACTGGCTGATCTGATAGCCCTTGGGGAGGTCGGGATAGAAATAGTTCTTGCGGGCAAACACCGAGCGCTCGGCAACCTGAGCGCCGATCGCTTTGCCGAAACGCACAGCCATACGCACCGCCTCGCGATTCAATACCGGCAGCACGCCCGGCATGCCCAGGTCGATCAACGAGGCCTGGGTGTTCGGTTCAGCGCCGAATTCCGTCGAGGATGCCGAGAAGATCTTCGACTTTGTCGCGAGCTGGGTGTGGATCTCAAGACCGATGACGGTTTCCCATTGCATGCTTTGTCGCCCAAAGAGCTGTTCGTTGATCAAAAAAACTGCCGCGGAAGGACACTTTTTTCTCGACGGCCCGGCGCCGATTAGAAGCCTGCGGGGCGCTGCCGGTGCCAGTCGGTCGCGAGCTGCAGCTGGTGCGCCACGTTCAACAGGCGCGCCTCGTCGAAATAATTGCCGATCAACTGCAGGCCCACCGGCATCCCATCGCTGGCCGGGGCCGGGACCGAAATACCCGGCAGGCCAGCCAAGTTGACCGCGATAGTGTAGATGTCTTGTAGGTACATAGACACCGGATCGTCCGCCTTCTCACCCAGACGAAACGCCGTGCCCGGCGCGGTCGGGCCAACGATGACATCGCATTTTTCGAACGCCTGACGGAAATCGTCCGCGATCAGCTGACGCACCTTCTGTGCCTTCAGGTAATAGGCGTCATAGTAACCTGCCGACAGCGCGTAGGTTCCAATCATGATCCGGCGCTTTACCTCGGCACCAAAGCCTTCCGAGCGCGAACGCTTGTACAGATCCTCGAGGTCTTTCGGATCCTCGCAACGGTAGCCATAGCGCACCCCGTCGAAGCGCGCCAGATTGGAGGAACATTCGGCAGGCGCGACGACGTAATAGGCAGGCACCGAGAGCCCAGCATTGGGGAGGCTGATCTCGATGATCTCGGCACCGAGCCGCTTGAGTTCCTCGACGGCGGCCAGCACCGAGGCGCCGACGCCCGCATCCAGGCCATCGCCCATGAATTCTGTGACCATGCCGATCCTGACGCCCCGGATCTCGTTGCCGAGCACGCTGGCGTAGTCGTCTACCGGCCGCTGCGCGGACGTTGAATCGCGTTCGTCGAAACCCGCCATGCCGGCCAGCATCAGGGCCGCATCCTCAGCACTCCGAGCCATCGGACCGGCCTGATCGAGCGATGAGGCGAAGGCAATCATGCCCCAGCGCGAGCAGCGCCCATAGGTTGGCTTGAGGCCCGTGATGCCGGTCAATGCGGCAGGTTGGCGGATGGACCCGCCGGTATCGGTGCCGGTCGCCGCCACGCACAATCGCGCGGCAACGGCCGCCGCCGAGCCGCCGGATGAGCCGCCTGGAACGGCTCCCGTGTCCCATGGATTGCGCACCGGGCCGAAATAGCTGGTCTCGTTCGAGGATCCCATGGCGAACTCGTCCATGTTTGTCTTGCCCAGCATCACGGCGCCTGCCCGCTGCAGCTTGCTGACCACGGTCGCGTCATAGGGGGATACGAAGTTCTCCAGCATGCGGGAACCGCAACTGGTGCGCACACCCTGGGTGCAGAAGATGTCCTTATGGGCGATCGGAACGCCCGTCAGCGGCCCGGCCTGGCCAGCAGCGATACGGTCATCCGCTGCCTTCGCCTGGGCGAGCGCGGTCTCCTCCGTGACCGTGATGAAGCAGTTCAATGCCGCATCGTGCGCCCGAATGCGCGCTAGCATATGCGTCGTCAGCTCGGTGCTGGACACCTCGCCGGCGCCCAGGCGCGCGCTCAGCTGAGCGATGGATTGTTCATGCAGCTCCAAGGCTCAATCCTGATCGGTCCTGAGGGAGGAGGGTCTGATCTGCCAAATCGGCATTTTCACTCGATCACCTTGGGCACCAGGAAAAGGCCGTTCTCGACGGCGGGCGCGCCTGCCTGATAGCGCTCGCGTGCCATGGGCTCGGTGACCAGATCCTCGCGCAGGCGCTGGGCCATCTCAAGCGGATGGGCCATCGGCGTCACCTGTCCCGTGTCGACCGCATCCATCTCCGCGACGAGGTCGAGGATCTTCGATAGTTCATCGCCGAGCGCCTCCAGCTGACGCGGCTCTACCGCCAGGCGGGCCAGATGGGCTATCTTCGCCACGTCGTCATAGGATAGGGACATCGCTTTGGCAGCCTTGCTTCGTCGCGCTAACAGGGCCGCGAAATTACCACAATCCGGTGCGGACCCGAAAGCGAATACCCCGCCCAACGCTTGCCGAACTCCGGGGCCGTTGCTAGATTACGCTGTCTTCGGGCTGCGGGCGCCCGGCTTTTCGCGTAATCGTCACCGGCTGAGGCGCCATTGGGCAGCCTTCGGCCGGCCACCGGAAAACACAAAATGTTCCTTCGTCGTATCCGTGGACTGTTCTCCAACGACCTCTCGATCGATCTCGGCACCGCGAACACCCTGATCTACGCCCGCGACCAAGGCATCGTGCTGAACGAACCCTCCGTAGTCGCGATTCGCCAGGACCGCGGTCCCGGCGGTCCGAAATCGGTGGCCTCCGTCGGGGAAGAAGCGAAAAAGATGCTGGGCCGCACGCCGGCCAACATCACCGCCATTCGACCGATGAAGGAGGGCGTCATCGCCGACTTCACGGTCACCGAGAAGATGCTGCAGTATTTTATTCATAAGGTGCATGAATCGCGCCTGATCAGGCCAAGCCCGCGTGTCCTGGTTTGTGTGCCTTGTGGTTCCACCCAGGTCGAGCGTCGCGCCATCAAGGAGTCGGCCGCCGGTGCCGGCGCACGCGAGGTCTACCTGATCGAAGAGGCGATGTCTGCGGCCATCGGCGCCGGGCTGCCTGTGGATGAGGCACGCGGCTCGATGGTGCTGGATGTCGGAGGCGGCACCTCCGAGGTCGCAATAATTTCGCTAAATGGGATCGTCTACTCCAACTCGGTGCGTATCGGCGGCGACAAATTCGACGAGGCAATCATCAATTACGTACGCCGCAATTACGGCACGCTGATCGGCGAGGCCACTGCCGAGCGGGTCAAAAAGGATATCGGCTCGGCCTATCCCGGCAATGAGGTCCGTGAAATCGAGGTCAAGGGCCGCAATTTGGCGGAGGGCGTGCCGCGCAGCTTTACCCTGAGCTCAAATGAGATCCTCGAGGCCCTGCAGGAGCCACTGACCGGGATCGTCGATGCGGTGAAGAAGGCCCTCGAGCAGACGCCACCGGAGCTCGGCGCAGACGTCGCGGAACGCGGCATCGTGCTAACCGGCGGCGGCGCGCTACTCAAGGACCTGGACCG
>JASFJQ010000006.1:0-15870 GCA_050121305.1 Chromatiaceae bacterium | reverse complement strand
ATTCCGGGCGAGGTGGTCGATGTCCTGGTCGTGCACGCGGATACGCTGCGCGCCGAGCGGCCAAGGTTGCGCGAGTTGCTAGAGGGCTGGTTTCGGGCGCTGGGCTATCTCCAAGACAACCCGCTGGGCGCTGCGCAGTTTACCGCGCAGCGATTGAAGATCACGCCCGAGCAGGTAGTGGCGAGCTATGCCGGCCTCGAGCTGCCAGGCCCGGCACAGAATCTGGCCCTGCTCAATGGCCCCTTGCAACAGACACTTGGGCGCCTGCAGCAAACGCTGATCAGAAAGCGGCTGCTAGCGAGTACCAGCGCGACCGACGGACTGCTTTACGGCGGTCTGATTCCGCGTTGATGAGCGCCGTTATGAGTCGACGCTCGCTGCGTGTCATCCTCCCTGGCCTGGTAGCCGCTTTCTTCCTGGCGGTTACCTTGGTGGCCTACCTGACCAGTCGCCATCTTGTGCTGCAAGACATGGAAAAGAGCCTGCTGCAGGAGATGCGTGTGCGGCTCCATGCCACCCAGGGCACGGTAGAGCGGTTCCTGCGCTTGCGTGATGCCGAGGGCCTCAGGAAGCTCATCTCGGCCTTCGGCTCAGATCTGGACCTGCACGTACTCCTGACGACCGACCGTGATGGCACCGTGCTGACCTCAACAAGCTATCACGAGGAGGGGCATCCGTTGACGGCGCTGGGCTACGGTGCGGATCCCGGCATTGTCGAAAGGGTCACGCGCGACAAGATCAGCGAGGTGGCGATCTCGCCGGACAAGCGCTGGCTGAGCGGTTACGTGAGTATCTGCGATCCGCATGCATCGCCGGGGCTGCGAGCACGGCGCTGTGGCCTGTTGTTTCATCAGATCGATCTGGAGCATCACTATGCCCAGTCACTAGAATCATTGTACGGCCAGGCCCGGATCATCGGCGTCGGTTTTGCACTCAGCGCCCTGCTGATGATGCTGATTGTGCATCGTCTGATCACTGCCCGCGTCGCGCGGATCGTGGAGGTGCTAGACGGCTTTGGAAAGGGGGTTCGCACGCAGCGTACCGACCTGAGCGGCGATGACGAACTGGCCTGGTTGGGCAGATCGCTTGACGGCCTCTTGGACAAAGTCATTATCGATGAAGCGGCCCTGCGGCGTAGCGAGCAGCTCAAGCAGGCGATTATCGATAGTGCAAACTCCTCGATAATCTCGACCGATGCGTCCGGTCTGATCCAGTCGTTCAGTGCGGGCTCGGAGCGCATGCTCGGTTATCGATCGGAAGATGTCGTCGGTGTCGCCACGCCCGCGCTGATCCATGACGAACACGAGGTCACGGAGCGGGCAGCGCAGCTCAGCAAGGAGCTCGGGCGCGAGATACTCCCGGGCTTCGAGGTGTTCGTCGCCAAGGCCATTGAGGGTGTGGCCGATGAGAACGAGTGGACCTACATCCGCAAGGATGGCGGCCGCTTGACGGTCAGCCTGTCGGTAACTGCCCTGTTCGACGCCGATGGTGCGATTAGCGGTTATGTTGGGGTGGCCCGCGACATCCGGGAGGAACAGGCAGTCGTGCAGCGTCTGAGACTGGCCGAACAGGTATTCGAGAGTGCCGGCGAGGCCATCCTGGTAACCGATTCAGACTGCCGCATCATTGACGTCAACCCTGCGTATCTGGAGATTACCGGGTTTGACCGCGAGGAGGTGATTGGGGCCACGCCGGCGATCGTAAAGTCTGGCCGGCATGACGCAGAGTTCTACCGCGCGATGTGGCAGGATATCGAGCAGACAGGACGCTGGTCCGGCGAGCTCTGGGACCGACGTCGCAACGGCGAGTTGTTTCTGCAGTGGTTGACCATCAATGTGATACGAGATGAAGCCGGTCGAATATCCAACTATGTCGGGATCTTCAAGGACTTCACACAACAAAAGGCCACCGAGCAGAAGCTCGAGCAAATGGCCTATTACGATCCTCTGACGGGGCTGCCGAATCGCACACTGTTCCGCGACCGCCTGGAGCACCAGATCGATCAGGCGAAGCGGCGCAAAGAATTCGCCGCCGTCATGTTCATCGACCTGGACCGCTTCAAATACGTCAACGATTCTTTGGGCCATGACATCGGCGACAGACTCTTGGTCGAGGTCGCTCAACGCCTGAAGCAACGGTTACGCCGCAGCGATACGCTGGCGCGCCTTGGCGGCGATGAGTTCACCGTGATTCTTCCATCGCTCAAGGGCTTGGTGCATGCAGGCCATGTCGCCGACGAGTTGATCCAGGCATTGCAGGCAGCTTTTAGTATCGGCGAGCATCAGGTGTACATCGGGGCCAGCATCGGGATCGCCATCTACCCGGATGACGGTGAGGACTTCGTGACCCTGACCAAGAACGCCGACACGGCTATGTATTTGGCCAAGCAGAGCGGGCGCGGGCGCTACAAATTCTTCACCACGGAGATGCATCAGGCGAATACTCGGCGCCTCGCCATAGAGGTGGGTCTGCGATCGGCGCTGGATCTTGGCCAGCTGCGCATTGAGTATCAACCCATACTGGAGATCGACCGCCGGCGCGTGCTGGGCTTCGAGGCCTTGCTACGTTGGTCACACCCGCAGCTCGGTGAGATACCGCCAAGTGAATTTATCCCTCTCGCGGAAGAAAATGGCACGATCGTACCGATCGGTCATTGGGTGATTGCGACGGCCTGCGCGCAGTTGAAGGCTTGGCAGGATGCGGGCCACCCGGGGCTTCGGCTGGCGGTCAATCTCTCGGCGCGACAGCTTCAGCACGATGGTCTGGTTGGCGACGTGCGCGAATTATTGGAGGGGCTGGGTCTGGCGGCTGAGGCACTCGATTTCGAGTTGACCGAGGGCCTGCTGATGGAGGATGCGACGCGCTCGCTGAAGGTGATGCAGGCACTTCGCCATCTGGGTGTCGGCATATCCATCGACGATTTCGGTACCGGCTATTCCTCTCTGAGCTATCTGAAGAAGTTTCCAATTCAGACGCTGAAGGTGGATCGTTCGTTTGTGCGCGACATAGTGACCGACCCCGATGATGCAGCGATCATAACGGCGATTCTGTCGTTGGCGGATCGGTTGAAGCTGCAGGTGGTGGCGGAGGGAGTCGAGAGTCTGGCGCAGCATGAGTTTCTGCGCCGCGAGGGGTGCAGGCAGGCGCAAGGTTATCACTACGCCCGACCATTGGATTCCGAAAAGGCGCTGCAGTATCTCAACGCAGACGATCGCGATCTCTATGCCGTCAATTGAGAATTATGCATCAGACCGGATTGGTCGATTACCTGGTGGAACTTCTCGACCATCTGGCTGATCGGGGTGGAGGAACCGCGTAGTGAATTCCTCAGCTGCGCAGGGGCGGCCGAAGAAATAGCCCTGGAAGGTCGGGCAGCCACGTTCGCGGAGAAAAGAGAACGCCGGCTCTGTCTCGACGCCTTCGGCAACGATATCGAGACCGATATGTCTGGCCATCGTCATGATGGTATCCACCAGTGCCGCGTCATTGGGATCGACCATGACGTCGCGCACGAAAGACCGATCGATCTTGATTTCGTCCACCGGCAACCGCTTGAGATAGGCGAGCGACGAATAGCCGGTACCGAAGTCATCGATAGAAAAGCGAACCCCGAGGCGCTTGAGCTGCTGGATCTTGGAGACCGTCGCCTCGAAATCCTCCAGTAGGATGCTCTCGGTCATCTCCAGTGTCAGCCAGGTCGGGTCTGCACCGGTATCGCCCAAGGCCTGTTCCACTTTGTTGACGAAATCGTCCTGCCTGAACTGCAGCGCGCTGACATTGACCGCAACGCGTCCAATCGAGGTTCCCGGTAGATCGTTGTGCCATGACTTGAACTGGTAGAGCGCCTCGCGCAGCGTCCAGTCGCCGATGGCCACCACCAGCCCCGCCTCTTCGGCCAAGTGGATGAACTCCCCGGGCATCACCAGGCCTTGCTGAGGATGTTGCCACCGCAGCAGTGTCTCTGCACCGCACAACTGCCGCTGGGCATTGAATTGCGGTTGGAAATGGGCGACCAGCTCCGAACGCGGCAGCGCCTTGCGCAGTTCGCCGATCATCCGCAGGCGTTTTTCCGCGGCGAGCTGCATGCTTGGCAGAAAGAAGCGCACGGCGTTACGGCCCGAATCCTTGGCCTGATACATTGCCGTATCCGCCTGGCGCAAGACATCATCTGCATTGTCTTTTCCTGAAGGGAATACCGCGATACCGATACTTGGCGTGACATGCAGTTCATGGGCATTGATGTGATAAGGCGTGCTTAGCGTCTGCCGCATGCCCTCCGCGATGGCTTGGACATCGCTGACTGCCTCTTCGCGGCTGTCGGAGAGTTCCGATAGCAGTACGACGAATTCGTCGCCGCCGAGCCGCGCCACCGTGTCCTCCTCGCGCAGAGTGGTCTTGATGCGTATAGCGACCTCGCGCAGCAGGGTGTCGCCGACCGGGTGACCGAGAGAGTCATTGATGGTCTTGAAGTTGTCGAGGTCGAGGAACAACAGCGCACTCTGATGGCCGTGTCGCTTGGCCCTCGCCAGTGCCTGATGTAGTTGGTCCATGAACAGGCGGCGATTGGGCAGGTTGGTCAGAGGATCGTAGGTGGCATGGTACTCGATCAGTTCCGAGGCCCGGCGCTGTTCAGTGATGTCCTCACACATCAGCATATAGCCGGCGAAGTCGCTGCTGCCCTTGGAGATGGGTGAGATGCGTGAATCTACGGAGTGTATGCCATCGTCCCGCTGCAGCTTCATCGTGAAGCGGTACTCGCCGTGCTCCCGCGCCTGTTTTAGGCCGGCAAAAATGCAGTCTTGGCCGCCTGGCTGGACCTGATGGATCCTCGTGAGCTCCTCTCCGAGTAGCTGTTCGGCGGCTATATCGAAGAGTTTTTCCGCGGACGGGTTGAAGTATCGGATCATGCCATCGGCATCGGTGGCGATTATTGCGACCCGCTCCGATGAGGCCAGGATGCCGTCCAGGTAGGCGGTCTTTTCCTCGAGGGCCGTCTGGGCCTTTTTGATCCCGGTTATGTCACGCCAGATACAGAACAGCGCATCGCCGCCGCGATAGGGGACCTTGGTGAGGGAGACCTCCACGGGAAACACCGAGCCGTCCTTCTTCTTATGCAGCCACTCGAAGCGGTGATAACCGGTCGAATAGGCCAGTCGGATCATTTCATTTGCCTTCTCCCGGGAGGCGAGACCGTCGGGCTGCCGTTCGGGCGACAGGCATGAAGGGTGCACTCCGGCCAGTTCGCTGGTGGATTCATAGCCGAGTACCCGGCTGGCCGCCTGGTTGGCCATCACGAAGTCCTGGTCGATCAACAGCCACATGGGGTCTTCGGAAAGCTCGAACAGACGACGGTACTTCTCCTCACTCTCACGCAGCTGGCTTTCGGCGAGGTATTGCTCGGTGACATCTTGAATCGTACCGATCAGGCGTTGCGTAACCCCCGCGGCATTGCGGATCGGGCGAATGGTCTCGCGAACGGTACGAAGCCCGCCGTCGGTCCTCAGGCGATGCACGAGTGCCTGCTCTTTTCCCGAGTCACGCACCTCTTCGATGATCGCGGTCAGATCGTCGCGGTCATCTTCGGGTAGCTGCTCCAGCAGTGCACCCAACGTATGTCTAAACCCGGTCATGGCCTCGCCACAGAGATGGCGAAGCCCTTCTGACCAGGACAACAAATCGCCCTCGATGTGCCAGTCCCAGCTGCCCTGCCGCGCCAGCTGTTCAGCCTCGTTCAGGCTGGCTTTGGCCCGCAGCGCGATCTCGGCCTGCTCCTCGAATTCGGCGGAGCGCAGCTGAATCTGCCGGTTCTTTCTCGACAGCATCAGCAGAAAACCGATCAGCGAGAGTGTGAACAGCACTGTCAACGCACCCAGCGCGGCGAGGACCCCGGAGCGGTAACGCTGGTAGAAGGAAAGCGGCCGATTGAGTATGACAGCGTCTGGGTAGCGCGACTCGGGCAGTTTCAAGTGGTGGTGGGCCAGCTCTCGTGCATCGAACAGAAAGAGGTTTGGGCTGTCGAGGATCGGGGCGGGCATGTCGCCGGTCGCGAGATACTGCTGCAGCAAACCGGCCGCGGTGGCCCCCTGTTTCTTCCCACTGGTGACGTAGCCGCCGAGTACGCCATCGAACATGTAGGCGTCTTCCATGCTGATGATTACACGATGATGTGAGCCGACGATTTGTTCAATGGTTTCGCGCAGCGGCAGCGTCTGTCCGCTATGATTTTTGACGCCGCCGAGCGTCGTCAGGAACAGACCCACGTCGGGATATCCCGCTATCTCATCGATTATCCGATCTAGCCTGTCGTCGGCGACGAAGCGTGCGGTTATCTTGGGCCCCGCCTGGAGCTCGGATCTTATCTCGGGTTCGATCGCACGATAGGTTGGCGAACCATCCCCGATCACCAGGATTTCCCGCGACGAGACCCCCATCTCTGCCAGAAGCCTGAGGTTGGGCGCGATCTCCTTTTTCTCGAAGACGCCGCTGACCCGTCGACCGGCGATTCGTTCGAGGGCGCCGTAGTCATTGACCCCGGAGAAGAAAACCGGAACACCGGGAAAGATCGCGCTGAGATGCTGGAGCGCGAAATCTAGTGCATTGTCATCCGTGGTATAGATAGCGGTCGGGACATAGTCGGCGTACTTGAACCGCAGGTGTTCGGCGAAGCCTTCGGCATAGACCGGCTCATAGGACCGGCGTTTGGTGTCGAGGTACTCTGAATCGACGACCACCTGGAGTCCCGAGTCTGCCTCCAGCGCCTCAACAAAGCCTTCGTGCTGACCTTTGGTCCATTGGTACTCTTGGCTGTAAGAATGCACTACAAGGATGTGCGGGGCGCCTGCAGCGGCGACTAGTGCGGGGCACAGCAGCACCATGGCGAGCAGGAGGCGCCGCGGGGCAGGTAATCTATGAGAATAGCGGGCTAGGCGCATACGCGAATATATCGGCCTCGTGGCTGATACTTTGAACGGGAATTCGTGCCTTGATTGGTGGCTGGCCTGCCGGTCAGCCGGAGGCGCCGGCCTCAGTCGACCGGATCTCCTGATCCACGCCAACTGGGGGCCTTGCGCCGATGGCCGGCCTCCGCCAGGCGCTGCAGATAGTCGTTCCAGTGCAGGTCCTGCTTGCGCCCCAGATCGTACAGAAAGCCCCAGTCGAACAGACCGGAGTTGTGGCCGTCATCGAAGAAGATCTTGATCGCATACGCGCCGACCGGTTTGATCTCGGTGATGTTCACGTCCTGTTTATCCAGTTGCAGTTTCGCGTACTGTCCCCAGTGACCACGGACCTCGGCTGAGGGGGAGTAGACGCGCAGCAGCTCGCAGGGCAGGGAGAAGCGGGCGCCATCATCGAATGCTATCTCCAATAAATGAGATTTCCTGTGCAGGACGATTTCCGTGGGTTTGGGCGTGTCGCTCATTGTCTCCGACCTGTTCAATAGATCCGCGGAAGCAGCCGGTGTGTACGTTTCACATAATCCGAGTAGTCTGCGAATTTCAGGTGCAGATGCGCCTCTTCGCGGCGCATCTTGCCGAGTATCGCAAGGGCCAATAGCGCCATCCCGAGATAGTTGGGCCATGCATGTTTGTACAGGGCAATCCCCAACATGAACAGCAGCAGGCTGGTGTACATCGGGTGGCGGATCCACTGATAGGGTCCCGTGGTGATAAGGCAGGCATCCGGTATCGGCTCGGGGTATATGCCAAAGTTTCCCAACTTGTTGTGCGCCAGGGTGTAAAGGCCAACGATAGCGCCCAGGGCGCTGATCCCGAGCCACTGCAGGCGGTCCTCCGGTTGCGCCATGAAAGGCCAGGCGATGATCACTATGGCCGTGAACTGCAGGCCGACCAGGAGGTGACTGATCAGTGATTTTTCGTGTAGCGCCATAGGCCTATTGTGCGGCGCCGATCGCCAGCGCCCGTTCACGAATCCGGGCCGGGTCTTCCGCGCGCTGCTCCCAGCCCTGCGTATGCCGGTCGACGAGTCCGGCGAGCATATCGATATGGCCCGCCTCTGCATTCAGGCAGGGTATGTATTCGTAGCGTTCGCCTCCTGCCTCCAGAAAGACCTCGCGGTTCTCCATGGCGATCTCCTCGAGGGTCTCGAGGCAGTCGGCGGAGAAGCCGGGGCAGATCACCTGCACCGATTTCACGCCCTCACGTGCCATCGTCTCGAGCGTCTTGTCGGTGTAGGGCTGCAGCCACTGCTTCGGACCCAGGCGGGACTGGAAGCTGAGCTGCCATTGATCCGACGTCAGGTCCAGCGCCTCAGCGAGCAGGCGGCCACTCTTCTGGCACTCACAGAAATAGGGATCTCCCTTGTGGAAGTACTCTTCGGGGATCCCATGAAACGACAGCAACAGTTTGTCGCTTGCGCCGAACTGCGCGCGATGGCGCCGCACACTGTCGGCCAATGCACTAATGTACGTCGGTTCGTCGTGGTAATGGTTGATGAAGCGCAGCTCAGGGAGCCAACGCCATTTGCGCAGCGCATCCGCTACTGCATCGAAGATAGATGCAGTAGTCGTCGCAGAATACTGCGGGTAGAGCGGTAGCACCAGAATACGCCGTGCCCCGGCATCACGCAGTTCCTCGAGGCCTGCCTCGATCGACGGGCTGCCGTAGCGCATTGCCAGCGCGATTGGCACGGCATCACCCAGCCGCTGTGCCAATGCGTCGCGTTGTTTGTAGGATATCGACAGCAGCGGTGAACCCTGGTCGGTCCAGACCTTCTGGTAGGCCTTGGCCGACCGTCCCGGCCGCGTGTTCAGGATGACGCCATTCAGGACGAACCACCAGATCGGCCTCGGCACCTCGACGACGCGGGGATCCCACAAGAACTCCTTGAGATAGCGGCGCACGGAGACGCGGTCGGGCGCGTCCGGGGTCCCCAGATTCACCAGCAGGACTCCCGTTCGGCCGACCTGGTCGTGGTGATAGCTTTGCAGGTTGGGTTCACTCAAGGGACTCTGTTCCTGTTCGGTCGGGCGCATACCCTGAGGTCGGTGCCGTCGACTGCAGTCTAAGGTGTCGTCGCGCGGGTATCGCGCCACGAATCGACGGGAAATTACCCGTGCTGATTGTACCAGCCGATCGGATGAGGATCGCCTCCCGAGTACCCTGCGGCGGGCCGTTCAAAAAAACCTGGGCCACAGAAACCCGGTATTGCGCTTGAACTCGGCGTATGCGGGGACGGTGGCGAGAAATTTCCGCTCTTCGATCTTGGCGCGGACGGCCTGAAAACCGACCGCGACGATGAACAGGTACAGTGCCGCAGGCGTGGCGGCCAGAATGACGACACCGAAGATGTGAATGATTTCACCAAAGTACAATGGGTGGCGGATGCGCCGGTATGGCCCGGTGGTCACCAGCTCGCGCACCGCGGTGCGCAGGCCGAACGAAGCGCGCAGATGATAAATGGCCCAGATGCTGAACGCGGCGCCGAACAGTCCGATCAGCAGCCCGGCCAGGTTCATGTAGAACGGAAACCCCGGAATCAGCTCTCCCAGGCGATGCAGCAATGCCGGTGGATAGGTCGGCAATACCGCGCGCACATCGGGGATGAACATAAGGGTGAAGCCCAGCACTGGGACGAACACGGTGATCAACGGGAAGATGTTTTCCCAGAAGCCGTGCGGACGCTCCTTCGCCGTGCGCCGCACCCAGAGGCTGTAGAACACCAGCGCATCGAAGGCGAGGGCCGTCGCGTAATAGCTGATATGTGAAAACTGTCCGGTCAAATAGTATCCCGCCGCGCCCCCGAAGGCCTGGCGCCGCTCGGTGTCGGTCATCAGATCCCAGAGATGTGCGTGGTGGGCGTTGACATAGCCGACCAGATAGTAGGTCTTGGCAGCGATCACCAGGGCGAAAAAGGTCAGGGGAAAGATGTCCACACGCCAGTCTTTCTGCGCTGACATGGTCGCGGTCTCCTCGCTTGTTGTCCGAACTCAGACGGCGGATCGGCGCAGTCTTGCCTCAACCCGGGCTGCCTCGAGGCGCGCCTTGTCGAGTATACGCGGGATCAGTCGATAGACTGCAGCGAGCTCTACGGCCCGCTGACAGGCGTGATGTTCGAGCCATTGGCGCTGCGCATCGTCGATACGTTGCAGTGTCAACAGCCGTGGCGCCTGCCAGGCGAGGTAGTCTGCGGCCAGGTCGCGTGTGACATCGTCGGTCCAGTCGGACTTGAGCCCGAGCGGCGGAAACGCCTCTGCGCTTAGCGTGGTGTCGGCGCGCTTGGGGTGCAGGCGTTCGCCATCGCCATTGGGCGAGCGACGGAACCAGGCCTTGTGCTGGCCGAGCTGGCGTACCTGGCGCTCCAGTTGTTCGGCGTGTCGGCGTGGACCGGCATGACCCTGAGTCGGCAGGTCATGTGCCTGCAGGGATGCCGAGGTAAAGCTGTGGTCTGATACGCGGGTCGCCTGCCAGCGATTTACCCGGATGTCGCGCAACAGGCGTGGATTCTCGGTGGTGGCCAGCAGTGCTACCGGTCTGCCGTCGTAGTCGGTGGCCCAATACTCGTAATCATCGATCAATGCGAATGGCAGGTCTTCGAGCAGGCGCCGCAGCACGCCAGTGAGCTCGTCGGCCGCCGCCTGCATGTCGCCGATGTCCAATATCGGACTGGCTGGGATGCGGTGCAGGCCCTCGACCGCATCCCAGAGTCCGAAATTGAAGAACTGCTCGATGGGTTCGACGTCACTGAAACTGCGCCAGGTGTGGTCAGGGCGCTGGGTCAAAACCTGCACCTGCCAGATATGACCGTTGGGGCTGTAGGCGCGCGCATTGTTTGTCTCGACCACCTGCAGCACGCCCTCGAAGGGATTCACACGGCGCACTGCATAGTGCCGCGGGTCGCCGCCGGGATCACTCACCGTTGCAGCGCTTCCAGCTTGTCCCGCAGCGCATCGATCAGCTGGTAGGCGGACTCCTGCAGCTCCGGATCGAGCGCCTCCATCAGGTACTCGATATCGTCCAGGGCCGACTCGATCTCGGCCCGGCCGCGCAGCTGATCCATGCGTCCGGCCAATTGCTGCATCCAAGCGATGCTGTCGATCCCTTGCGGATTCAACGTTTGCTACCCCACACTGCAAAGACCGGATCGCTATCGATCATGCGGTCGGCGTACTTGTCGTCAGCGGGGCGCGGCAGCCCGCGTACCGACCAGGTCTCGAGCTGGTCGAACAGGCCGTCGCGCAGGAAGTACTCCAGGGTCAGACCGGGGCGTTCGAACTCGTGTATACCCTCCCAGACGCGGATCACCTTGGGCGGAAACCAGCGGTTGGAGAAAGTGACGACGAACCGGCCACCCGGCTGCAGCACGCGGGCAACCTCGGCAAAGATCTCGAAGGGCTTGACTAGATACTCCACCGACAGGCTGCAGATGACGGCGTCAAACTCCGCGTCCTCGTAGGGCAGCCTGGGATCGAGATTGAGATCGTGCAGCCGATACCCGGCGAGCAGTGGATTGGCCGCGAGTTCCTCGGCATTCATCCCGAGTCCGATGACCTCGCCGAGGTCATGCGCGTCGGGCAGATGAGACTGCCAACTGGCCATCAGGTCGAGGACCCGGCCTCGCGCGGGCAACAGGCGCTGATACAGCTGGGCGATCTGTGCCGATGCCGTCTGATCGACATGCGGAACCAGGCGCGGCATCGCGTAGAACCCGGCGTCCGGCTCTCCGGCTACTCGGGCGAAGGGCAGGTCCTGCCAAAAGTCCGTCGGTTGACCGCGCCAGCGCGCCTGCATCCCGGGCCCGTTGAGCGTAACCATCTCTGCGATATCGTTACAGCTGCCGCCGTGTTCCTCGCCTGCGACCCAGATATCCAGGATGCGGGCACTGAGCTCGAGTGCCTTTTCCGCCAGGGGGTGATTGAGATCGCAGCCAATCATGTCCTCGCTGACGCTGCTTATCCGGAACGGCAGACGCTCCTCGGGAAAAATACCGCGCGAGCCGCCGATGAAGGCCCGCGGATAAAAGCGACCGGCACGTGGTTCGATGTAGTTGTTTTTTCGGAGCTTACGATGGAATGCGCTCTGTCTGAGGTTGAAGCACAGGTCGGACTGGTAGGGGACGATCAACTCGCCGGGCCCGAAGCGCCGATTGGCGACATGATTTACGGGCTTATCCATGAGTTCGGGTTCCAGCTCGAACGGCAGGATATCGCGCCACAGGTTCAACTTGCGTGCGACCAGCTGGTCGGTGTGTCGCGCGAATTCGCTTTCCCATCGCAGGCTGAAGGCCATCGCGCACATCGCATGCCCGTTCGTGCGCTCGAGTGTGCGGACTGCTGATTCGCTGGAAGTGTCTCCCAGTTCAAAGCCCACCAGGGCCTCGGTGAAATCGGTCATTGGCCTCCCTCTTTGACTCTCGTTTTTGGGAGTGTGCAATGGCTGGCTGCGGAATTACCTAGGCATATTGCAGGGTGAATCCTGGCGCGGAGAGATACTCGGCCTCGCGCGCTATCTCGGCCTCTGTCAACGGATGCTCCAAGAGCCAGCCGTCCGGGAAGTCCAGACGTATGTCTTTCTCGTGGACGGCGATCTTCATCGGCGGTTTATGACTGCCGCTGCGCCCCCGGTGCATTAGCACGGACAGGCGCAGCAACACCGCTAGGCGCCTGGCGCTTTCTGCGGCATAGGAGGGAAGGGCCACGAACTCGCTGTCGAGGAATCTGCGCCGGTGGGCCCGCACCAATGCCGCCAACACCGCCTGTTGCGGACGCGAAAAGCCGGGCAGATCGGCATTCGCCAGGATGTAGGCGCCGTGCCTGTGGAAACTGCTGTGTGAAACAACCAGGCCGATCTCATGCAGTCGACTCGCCCAATTCAACATCAAGGTGTGCTCGGGATCGTCCAGTGCCCAATTTCCCTCGACCTGCCGCAACAACGCCCGCGCGGTCGTCTCCACCCGGCTCGCCTGTTTGTGATCCACTCCGAAACGTTGCATCAGCGCCCGGACCGTGGAGTCGCGGATGTCGATGTGCCGGATATGGCCGACCAGCTCGTAAAGGAGCCCCTCGCGTAGCGCCAGGTCGGATACCTGCATGACATCGATGTCGAGTGCCTTGAACACCGCACTGAGCACAGCGACGCCGCCGGCAAACACTGGTCGACGGTCGTCCGACAGCTCTTCGAGCTTTACCTCGTCGATATGTCCGGCGCCGATCAGCGCACGGCGCAGCCTTTTCAGCGATGACTTGTTAATGCCTTCTTCACTCCAGCCGTTGGCGATCACGACGCGCTCTATGGACTTGATGGTGCCAGAGCTGCCGACCGCGGCCTGCCACTGGCTGGAGTGAAACATCCGCCGCACCGGTCGGAGTTCGAGCCGCCCGCTCAATACCGCCCGGTTCATCGCATCCTGGCTGATCTTGCCATCGGGGAAGAAGCGCCGTGTCATGCTGACACACCCCATGAACAGGCTCTCCCTCTCTCGCGGCGCCAGTCCCTCGCCAATGATCAGCTCGGTACTGCCGCCACCGATGTCGATCACCAGACGGGTCTCGTCGCCGGCCGCAAGACCATGCGCGACGCCGAGATAGATCAGGCGCGCCTCCTCACGCCCGCCGATGATCTCGATCGGATGCCCGAGCGCATCCTCGGCGGCCTGTAGAAATGCGCCGCCGTCGCGAATCTGCCGCATGGTATTGGTTCCCACGGCGCGTACCGCGTGAGGTGGTAGCGCGCGCAGGCGCTGGCCCATGCGCGACAGGCTGTCGAGCGCACGTTGCCAGGCATCGTCACTGAGGGTCTTGTCCTCCAGCAGGCCCCCGCCAAGGCGCACGGCGTCGCGCAGGCGATCTAGGATAACCAATTGTTTGTTATCGAGTTTGCCCACGATCATGTGAAAACTGTTGGAACCGAGATCGACCGCGGCCACGGTCTCTGGAATATCGGCGTCGGCGTGCTGTTCGCTCATGCGGTCGCGGCTCTCCGGGATTGCGGCAATGCTAACCGGCACGTCCTCGACTGACCAGGAGAGCTGGCCTGGATCGCTTATCAGCCGGTGCGCGTGTGGTCTGGCGTTTCCCGGCGATTCCCCCCAATCAGCGTCAAGCCCGACGACCTTGTAGGCTGTTGTCTGCGCATTCACAGTTCACCCCAGACACGGCCCCGCGCGATCGGCGGCGGTCCGCAGACCGAGGCTGTTATTATGCGCAAAACCCCGATGGATAGACGATGAAGTATTGCAGTGTCTGCGGCAGCGAGGTGCGTGTCGGTGTCCCAGATGGAGATAATCGCCCGCGCCACCTGTGTGATCAATGCGGCACTGTTCACTACCAGAACCCGAAGGTCGTCGCCGGCTGCATCGCGCATTGGGACGACAAGGTACTGCTGTGCCGGCGTGCCATCGAGCCCCGCCTCGGGCTCTGGACGGTGCCGGCCGGGTTCATGGAGAACGGAGAGACGACCTATGAAGGCGCGATGCGGGAAACGCTAGAAGAGGCCAACGCCCGGGTTGCGGTCGATGACCTCTACGTGACCGTCAATCTGCCGCACATCAATCAGGTGTACATGCTGTTTCGCGGACGCCTGCTCGATCTCGACTTCTCTCCGGGGGAGGAAAGCCTCGCCGTGGAGCTGCTGGCCGAACCAGAGATCCCCTGGGATCGGATGGCCTTTCCGACGGTTTCAGAGGCGCTCAAGCTGTATTTCGCGGACCGTTCGCAGGGCAGCTTCCCGGTGCGCATGCTGGACATCGTGCGCGAGGGTGGGCTACCCGGCCGTTATCTGGTCCGCCGGATCAGTTGAGTTGCAGCCGCCTCGGCCTCAGTTGATCGTGCCCGTGATCGGGCTGTCGGCGGCGTCGTCGAATATCTTCTTCAACCCGGCGCTGTTGTTGAGCCGTGGACCTCCAGCGCGAGGTATTCCCGCTTGTTGTCCTCGGACTGAAAGTAGACCTCTATCGCGCTGTCGCCTTCGCCCTCGACCACGAAGGGGGCCTGCTCGGGATCGGTGACGTCTTCGAGAGAGATCGGATCGAGTGTGGTCTGACGCATGGTCTCGGCGCTCCGCTTGGTGGTGAAACCGGTTGAGGATCGACGGCCTTGGCGACGGATTGGCCTCTCAAAGGACGGGGAATGTCCAGGGCAGACGCGTGAGGGAGAATTCAGGTGTCGCCGGACGCCATCCACAGTAGCGCGGGCTCATCACTCTTGCCCAGCGTCTTTTTCATCACCAATACGCCGTGTTCGAGGTCCCATTCCAGCACCTCGTCGGCGTCCGGGCCATCGGCGATGGCTGCCGCCACATTACTGGGCTGGCCGAACTGCTGAATGTTGAAGCCCAGGATCTGTTGGTGGTACTGATCGCGATAGATCAATTTTAGGGAACTCACGCGGCCCTCTTTGAAGTAAAAGGTAATGGCCTGGGAGGGATAGCCATTGAAGGTCCCGATCCGAGCCACACAGAGTTCGTCGCCGAACGGAGTGGACTGTGGTCCACATTGCCATTCGTTCTCACCGTAGACGCTCCGTATATCTTCCTGGGAGAAGCGGCTGTCGAGTTGGCCCAGGTCGACCCTGATGTCTTTCTCGCCCAGCAGCCAGAGCAGGGTCGTGTCCGAGACGCGCGATCCCTCATCGGTGAAAATCAGCCAAAACGGGGGTAGGAAGACTGCGATCAGGATCAACAGTGTCTTGTGCAGATTGGGTTTTTTTTCGGCCATCGGATTGGGGCTCGTCAACGGTTGCTCAGGAACTGGCCCAGCGGGCACGGCCGGTCCGGGCACAGATTATCGGACATCGCCAGGAAGAGTTCCGCGGTGGCCAGGGCATCGCTCAGCGCGTTGTGCGCCTTGTATTGCGGTAGGTTATAGCGCGGCCGCAAGTTGAACAGGCGCAGGTCTCCAGGCTGGATAAGATGATTG
>JASFJQ010000005.1:0-16494 GCA_050121305.1 Chromatiaceae bacterium | reverse complement strand
AGACTGGTCGTAACGGCCGATCAGGTCCTGGTCGAGAACGAGTGATTGTTGCATCTGTTGCAGTTTAGTAGCGTCTCGGCGGTGTTGGGCTGACTCGCGTCAAAAACTCTGTCGGACCTGACTCGCACTCAGTTAGCGAAGCCGTGACAAATACAGGGGCGGTCCGGGGGTTGGAGCCGAGGGCGTCTGCAGCACGGATGCTGCAGTCGAGCCTCCAGGGACGGATTCACGGCGTCCCTCGGATCGAATCCGCCCGGGGCGCAGGCTTTAATGCTGTCAGCCCTCGTCGGGGACATCCAGACCCCTGCGATGGGTCTCGTTGATCTGTTTTAGCAGGGTATGAAACGGGATTTGATCTTCGTACAGGCGCAGGATCTCCATGAACATCAGATCCTCGCGGCCGAACTGGTAACTGCCGCCAACCATCGCATCGTAGACCTGCTTGATACCCTCTTCGAGCGGCTCGATGTAGGCCGGGAAACGCTGCAGATCCTCGACCTCATACAACAGGCAGTCCTTGAGATCGCCGACCTCAAACATTGCCTGCTTTACCCATTCGGCATATTCCTCGGCGCTCCGCGCACGGCGCAGACTCATTCTCAGCTTTCCTCAATATTTTCGCGGCACTCGGTCAGCTGCTCCGCGGTGAGCAGGAAGACACCATCGCCGCCACGTTCGAAATCCAGCCAAAGAAAAGGCACGTCGGGATAGCGAGCCATCAGCAGGTCCGCGCTCGCCCCGACCTCGACTACCAGGATACCACCGGGCCGCAGGTAGTCCGTCGCGCCAGCCAAGATCTGCGTGACGATGTCCATGCCGTCTTCTCCGGCTGCCAGCGCCAGTGGGGGCTCGTGACGATATTCGGCCGGCAGCGTCGCCATTTCCGCGCTGCTGACATAGGGTGGATTGCTGACGATCAAGTCGTAGCGCTCACCGTCCAGACCATCGTAGACATCGGCGCGCAGCGCCCTGACCCGGTCCTCCAGCCGATGGCGCTCGATGTTTCGCGCGGCAACCTCCAGCGCGGCTGGAGAGATGTCGCTCACGTCCACCAGGGCCTGTGGAAATGCATAGGCACACGCGATCCCGATGCAGCCACTGCCGCAACACAGATCGAGCACACTCGTGACCTGGTCCGGCTCTAGCCAGGGGGCAAAGCCCTCCTCGATCAATTCGGCGATCGGAGAGCGTGGGATTAGCACGTTTTCGTCGACAAAAAAGTCCAGGCCGGCGAACCGGGCCTCGCCGATGAGGTAGGCCACCGGCACCCGCTGCTCGACCCGCGTCTCGAACAGCTGGACGATGCGCTCGGCCTCGGCGGAGGTTACGCGCGCCGCAAGGTAGTCGGCGGGGAGAGTGTGATCCAGGTGAAGCGCATGCAGAACCAGCGCCAGTGCGTCATCCAGCGCACTCTGCGTGCCGTGGCCGAAAGACAGCTCCGCAGCACTGAAGCAACTGGCACCCCAGCGGACCCAGTCGCGCATGCTGATCAGTTCGTTGGGTTGTGGGAGCTGCATGCCACCGCCTCGCTGGTCCCGGACCGCAGATCTATACGCCCCGCCGACTCATACCCCGCAGATACCGCCCCACGCCATTCGACGGCTCTGGCCCGACGTCGGAAACCGTTACTATAGCCGCAGATGCTACGCAGGCCCACACGCATGGGAGCCGACTTGTGCGTAGGCCGGCCTGCGGGATACGGAGCCCACGACCTTGCCGAAAATACTGCAATCCCTGAAGCTGCAGATCAGCATAGCTATTGCATCGCTGACGATATTGTTCGCGGTCTCCATACTGTACTCCCTGCACGTCATCGATCTGCAACACAGCGATGACGTGCTGGTCCGGCTCGCCGGGCAGCTGCAGTTCAATCAGCAGCGTCTCACGGTGCAGGCCATGCGCTACCAGGAGAATGCACCGAGGGATTACCCGAGCTACTTTCGCGACCTGCGCCTGTATTTCGAGGATCAGAAGAAGACCCGCGCCGAAATGAACCGGATCATCGAGGCATTCGCCGCCAACCGCTTCGACAGTTCTATGATCGGCGAGACCATGCGCATGCCCCCGCAGCTGCCCGCGCGTTCCCAGGCCGTGGCCCAGGACCTGGCGGTAGTCTGGAAAGACTTCCTGGCCAAGCTCGATGAGCGCACCGGTCCCGATCTGGAAGAGCCACGGCTGGAGTGGGCAGCCGCATGGATTGTGGAGCAAAACGCAACGCTCGAGGAGATCTCTGAGCGGCTGCTGCGCACCCTCGAAGACGATGTCAGCGCCCGCGCCGCGGCGGCCAATCTGTTCAACCGTCTGCTGTTGGCCGCTGCGCTTGTGGTCGCGTTTGGTATCGCTGTGTGGTTCTACCGTCGCGTGCTCCAGCCCCTGTCAGCGGCAGTAGAAGGCTTCAAGCAGGTGGCGAACGGCGACTTTTCCTACCGCGTAGCAATCAGGCAGGACAACGAGATCGGTTGGCTGGCGGCCGCCTTCAACCACCTGTCCGGACGCATGGAAGCGCTGCGCAGGCTACTCACCGGCCTCGAACAGGGGGCGTCCCTCGAGGGCACGCTGCATATCCTGTCGGAAACCTTGCCCCCACTGATCCCTGTGGACTGGATCGGGGTCCTGGTACTCGGTCCCGACGGTCGAATCCACCTGGAGAAGGCATTCAGCGACGGGAAGCCGGATCCCCTTGGCAAACTGAATTTCGAGCCGGACAAGACGCTGCTGGAGGAATGCATCAGGAACCGCGAGCCACTGCACATCCCGGATGTGCGGGAGATCGCGACCCTTTCTGATCGATATGTGTTTCTTCGCCAGCTGTCCGACCTGGGTCGGCGCGACGCGATATTCATGCCGATCGGCAGCAGCGCCAAGGTGCAGGGGGTCGCGGTGTTCGCCAGCCGATTCCCCAACAATTACCGACCTGAGCACCTCGCACTGCTGCGCAATCTGGGCGTGCTGGTGGGCGTCAGCCTGGCCCGCACGATCCAGCTGTTCGAGAGCGCGCGCCTCGCGAACATCGGCCAGTTCGCATCCGGTATCGTGCATGAGATCCGCAACCCCCTGGCGACGATAAACCTCGCCCTCGAACACCTCAAGGGCCTCGCGGAACTACCGGAAAGCACGCACAAGCGGATCGACCTGGCGGATAACGAGGTCCGCCGCCTGGAACGTCTCTTGGACGATATCCTGCTCTATGCAAAACCCCTGACGATCGACCGCAGGACCTTGAACATCAACGTGCTGATTGCCGATGTCATTGGTGCAATGGCAAAAGATCCAACGCCCATCGCGTTCCGCCCGGAACCCTGTCCAGAGGTATCCGCCGACCCTGATCGCATCCGCCAGGTACTCATCAATCTGTTGAGTAACGCCCAGCAGGCGTCGCCGGTAGGCCCCCCCGTACAGATCAGATGCCGGCCGATCGACGGCCACCGTATCGAAGTAGAGATCCAGAACAATGGCGACCCGATCCCGGAAAATGCGCTGGCGCGCATCTTCGAGCCCTTTTATACCACGAAGCCGGGCGGTACCGGGCTCGGCCTGCCAATTGTGCAGCGCATCGTCGATGCCCACGGCGGCCACATCACACTCGAGTCAGACGCGCAACACGGTACCCGCGCACGGTTGACACTCCCGGTTGTCTCTGAGGCTATCGCGGCCTGACGCGGGGCTCAGGCAGCCTTTTCTTTCAAACCAACCACTCGCGTGGCGGCCTTTCTTTCGCGACGTTCTGCCTCACGCTGCTCACCGCGCTGAACGAGGTCGCGTAGCGTGATGTCCGTCAGAAAAATGAAGATCTGCTGACTCAGATCGTCCCAGAGGTTGTGGGTCAGGCAGCGCTGACCTTCGTGACAATTCTGTCGGCCCTTGCAGCGCGTGAACTCAACCCATTCGTCGACGGCGCAGATAATGTCGGCGATCGATATCTCGTCCGCCTCGCGGCCCAGATAGTAACCACCGCCCGGGCCACGTACACCACGCACGAGTCCCTTGCCGCGCAATGCTGCGAACAACTGCTCGAGGTAAGACAAAGAAATCCCCTGATTTTCGGAGATGTCAGCGAGCGTTACAGGTCCTTCGGTCCCATTGATTGCCAAGTCCAGCATTGCGGTGACTGCGTATCGGCCTTTCGTTGAGAGTCTCATTGCGTATTCCTCGTGTCGCCCTTCGGGCACCAATTACCCAGTAATTTACTCAGAAATTGAAAGTAGCAGTACCCGAGTAGTTTAGTCAACCTTTCGTTGGCAAAGTTTCGTCGTGACCATGTCGCTAACGGGCCTGGAAGGCGGGTGGCCGCCGTTTATTGGCCCGGCGGCAAGTTGCCGACGCGTCAGGAGATGTCGCAGGCCGGTTCGCGCAGCGCAGTCACGTCGTCGACGAACAAGTGACCCTGATGCACACAGAACGCGAGCCATTTGGAGACGAATAGATTCAGGCGCCACTTGTTGATCAGACCCGGCGCCTCATAGAGCCGATCCGTAGGCAGCGTCTGCTGGCGCAGATGTTCCACCTCAACCTGGCGGGCATCGTGATAGACGCGCAGTAACGCATCCGGTTCGGAGGTGTCGCCATTGGGATTCCCAAAGCGATAGGTCAGACGCACCAACGTGGTATAGGGGGTTTGTTCGATGATCGTCAGGTGCAGATCCTGATGGTCAGTGTGGCTCGAGCGATACTCACCCTGCAGACGCTGCAATTGTGGTACCAGGCTGAGCAAGAAATGGTAGTTTTCTTCGCACAAGTCCTGCAAATTACCGACTGAGGGGCGCTTGCCCAGCCATTGGTTGACGATGGTGCGATCAGGAACCTGCATCTGCCTATCCGGGAAAAGTCAGATCCCAGTATAGTCGCCGTGCGCCAATCGGGACGCGCGCGCGCAAACGCAGACTCAGGCCTGCCCAGACTGCTGTTCCGAGATCTGGCGGCGGACCTCCTCCATGTCCAGCTCGCCCGCCTTTTTGACGAGTTCTCGAAAGGCCGACTCCGGCAGTGCGCCGGCCTCGCTGAAGATGATGATCTTCTCGCGGAACACCATCAACGTGGGGATCGAGCGGATCTGGAAGTGTCCAGCGATCTCCTGCTGCTCTTCGGTATTGACCTTGGCAAACACCACGTCCGCATGATCTTCAGAGACCTTCTCGTACGTCGGGGCAAACGATCGACAGGGGCCGCACCAGGGGGCCCAGAAGTCCACGATGACAAAGTCGTTGTTGGTGACCACCTCTTCAAAGGTGTCTTTCGTGAGCTCGACTACAGCCATAATGGCCTCCACAGAATTCTTCCGTCACGTTCGTACCTTAGCACAGCAACGACGTAACTCAGAGAGCAAAGGGCCCGGGAATCCCGGGCCCTTTGCGGTCGCAAGGCGTTGATTTACGCTAGCTATCCAATCCCGCGAAGATCTGATCGCGAATGTCGTCGACACCACCGACGCCGTTGATCTTGACGTATTTGCATTCGCCTGCGGCTGCCGCTGCGGTGTAGAAATTGATCAGCGGCTCCGTCTGGTCATGGTAGATCTTGAGCCGCGCCCGCACCGTATCTTCCCGATCATCGTCGCGCTGGATCAGCGGCTCGCCCGTGACATCATCCTTGTGCTCTTCTTTCGGGGGATTGAACGTCACATGGTAGGTGCGGCCGGAAGCCAGATGCACCCGACGACCCGACATGCGCTTGATGATTTCATCATCCGGCACATCGATCTCTACCACCGCATCGATGGGAACCCCGGCCGCTTTCAAAGATTCTGCCTGTGGGATAGTGCGCGGGAAGCCGTCGAAGAGATAACCGGACTTGCAGTCGTCTTCTGCGATGCGCTCTTTCACCATACCCATGATGATGTCGTCGGAGACCAGGCCCCCTTCGTCCATGATCTTCTTTGCGGCCACGCCCAATTCGCTACCGGCCTTGACGTGGGCCCGCAGCATGTCGCCGGTGGAGATCTGCGGGATGCCGTAGCGGTCTTTGATGTAGTTGGCTTGAGTACCTTTGCCGGCGCCTGGGCCGCCGAGAAGTATGACGCGCATGAGAGCTACTCCCTACACTGTGTGAGGCTATTCCGGGAAACGGAGTCTGACACAGCGCCGCTGCGGGTCGCCAGTCGAGGCTGTCAATAGGCAGATTCAGGGGCTTTATCTACCCTTATACGGTCGCCGCACCGATCGCGGCCCGGCAAGCTGCCGCTGTCCTCACAAATGCTTGTCGATGCCGTGAACCTTTAGGCCCCAGGCGAACAACGCCCCGACGCGTCGATCCGTCTGACGCAGGCGTGACGAAATCACGCGAAAAAGCTCTTTGAGCACCTGATAGCCGAAGTCCGGCTGCCGATCGAAGTAGCTCGCCAGCGCGGGGGCATCAAACACCAGCAGTTCGCAGGGCTCCAGCGTCATGACGCTCGCCATTCGCGGTCCGGGGTCGAAGAGGCTGAGCTCGCCGAAGACCTCATTCGCCCCCAGATCACAGATCCCCGGCTGGATGTGGCGGCGATCTTCGAGTTCGACACGCTCAGTCACGCGCACACGCCCGCGCTGGATCAAATACACGACGCGGTCATCAGACCCCTCCTGAATCACGATCTCACCGCTCTCGAGGTGGCGCTCCCGCGCGATACCCGCTGCCTTCAGGCGATGATCACCCAGAAGCTCACCAATGTTTGGCATGTCATTCTCGCCGCTCTGTTTTTACTTCAGTCCTACTCCGTTAAGAGTAGCCAAGAATGCCGCCAGGAAAACCGTCGTCTAACTGAGTACCCCGGACTACGCGGACAGATCGAGCATCAGGCGGTTCAGGCGGTGCACGAATCCGGCCGGGTCAGCCAGTTGCCCGCCCTCGGCGAGCAATGCCTGGTCGAACACCAGCTTGGCCAATTCACCGAACTGGTCCTCATCGGCCTCGGCATCCATTCGCTGCAGCAGCGGATGCTCGAGATTCAGCTCTATGATTGGCGTCGGCATAGGCGCATCCTGCCCCAGCTGCTTGAGCACCCGGGCCAGGTTCTGGCTCATGTCGTAGTCGTCTACCACCAGGCAGGCCGGTGACTCCGTCAGTCGACTGGACACCCGGACCTCTTTGACCGCCTCGCCCAACGCGGACTTGACGCGCTCGATCAGGTGTTTGTGCTCTTCAGCCGCCTTCTCGACCTTCTCCTTGTCGGCGCTATCCTCCAGATCACCCAGATCGAGCTGGCCCTTGGCCACCGACTGCAGATGCTTGTCCTTGTATTCGCTGAGATGCGACACCAGCCACTCATCGACGCGATCGGTCAGCAGCAAGACCTCGATATCCTTCTTCTTGAAAATCTCGAGGTGCGGGCTGTTGCGCGCCGCCGCGAGCGTGTCTGCCGTGATGTAGTAGATCTTGTCCTGCTTTTCAGCCATGCGTTCGATGTATTGATCCAAGGATACGGTCTCACCGTCCCCCTCGGACTTGGTCGATGCGAAGCGCAGCAGCCCGGCAATCTTCTCCCGATTGCCGAAATCCTCGGCGGGCCCCTCTTTCAAGACCTTGCCAAACTCCCTCCAGAATGTCTGATACTTATCGGCATCTTTCTTGGCAAGCTTCTCCAACAGGCCGAGGATGCGTTTGACGTTGGCGCTGCGGATAGTGTCGATCTTCTTGTCATGCTGCAGAATCTCGCGCGACACGTTGAGCGGCAGGTCATCGGAGTCGACCACGCCTCTGACGAAACGCAGGTAATGCGGCATCAGCTTGTCGGCCTCATCCATGATGAATACCCGACGCACATACAGCTTCACACCATGCTTTTGCTCGCGATCCCACATGTCGAATGGTGCGCGTGAAGGAATGAACAGCAGCGATGTATATTCGCTCTTGCCCTCGACGCGATTGTGCGACCAGGCCAGCGGATCCTCAAAGTCGTGGCAGGCGTTCTTGTAAAACTCGTGGTATTCCTCGTCGGCGATATCCGACTTGTTGCGCATCCACAGCGCCGTTCCCTTGTTGACCTGCTGCCAGGTAGGTTTCGCGGCCTTTTCGGCCGCTTCGTCTTCGCCCTTGTCACTCGGCTCCGGCTGTTCGAGCATCTCCACCGGTATCGCGATGTGATCAGAAAATTTCCCGATGATGCTGCGCAGACGCCAGTCGTCGAGGAACTCCTTTTCGTCGTCGCGTAGATGCAACACAATCTCCGTGCCCCGCTCGGTACGATCGAGGTTTTCGATGGTGTAGCTGCCCTCGCCGCTGGATTCCCAGCGCACGCCCTCGTCCGGCCGCATCCCGGCCCGGCGCGTGGTCAGCGTCACCTTGTCGGCGACGATGAAGGCCGAGTAGAAACCGACGCCGAACTGCCCGATGAGTTGACTGTCTTTCGCCTGATCGCCGGACAGGTTCTCGAGGAACTTTTTAGTGCCCGAACTGGCGATGGAGCCAATGGTCTCGGTCACCTCCTGGCGGCTCATGCCGATCCCGTTGTCACTGATGGACAGCGTACCTGCCGCTTTGTCCACCGCGATGCGGATCGTCAGGTTGGCGTCATCCTCGTAGAGCCCGTCGTTGCCCAGGGCCTCGAAACGCAGCTTCTCCGCCGCATCCGAGGAATTCGAGATCAGCTCTCGCAAGAATATTTCCTTATTCGAATACAGCGAACGGATGACCAGGTTGAGCACCTGGCTCACTTCAGCCTGAAAATCAAGGGTTTCTTTCTGTGCAGTCGCGGCCATGGTGTCGTGATCCTCCGGAATTTTCCCGCTGGCCGCGCACATGGGGCCACGAAACGGGATTTCAAGAGTCGGCTGTGGTAAAAATCTATCGAGAATTCGCAGAGTCCCCTAATAGATGCCATTCACCACCTATTCGACGCAGCCCTTCAAGGACCAACGTCCCGGTACCTCTGGACTGAGAAAGCGGGTCGAGATCTTCCGCCGGGGCAATTATCTGAAGAACTTCGTCCAGGCAGTGTTCGATACTCAGACCGAACTGGTCGGCAACACCCTGGTGCTCGGTGGGGACGGACGCTTCTACAATCGCGAGGCGATTCAGATCATTCTGAAGATGGCGGCTGCCAACCGTGTTGCACGCGTGCTGGTCGGAACGGGGGGATTGCTGTCCACGCCCGCGGCATCGTGCATTATCCGGAAAAACAAGGCGGCTGGCGGTCTGATCCTATCGGCCAGCCACAATCCAGGGGGGCCGGACGGCGACTTTGGCATCAAGTTCAATACCGCCAATGGTGGACCCGCACCCGAGCGGGTCACCGAGGCCATATTCGCCCGCACCCTGGAGATCAGCGACTACCGCAGCAGTAACGATCCGGACCTGCCGCTGGACAGGAGCGGGACCTATCAGCTGGGTGATATGCGCGTCGACATTATCGATCCGGTAGCCGACTACGCGGAGCTGATGGAGGGCATTTTCGACTTTGAGGCCATCCGCAGGCTGTTGGCCGGCACGTTTAGCATGCGCTTCGATGCCATGCATGCGGTAACCGGACCCTATGCAATCCGCATCCTGGAGAAGCACCTCGGCGCGCCGCCAGGCACTGTGATCAACGGTGTACCTCTCGAAGATTTCGGCGGCCACCACCCGGACCCCAACCTGGTGCATGCCGCCGACCTCGTGGCCATGACCCAGGGGACCGACGCTGTAGACTTTGCCGCGGCCTCCGACGGCGATGGCGACCGCAATATGGTGCTGGGTCGCGACGTCTTCGTCACGCCCAGTGACAGCCTGGCGATCCTGGCCGCAAACGCAACGCTTATCCCGGCACACCGCCACGGTATTCCCGGCGTAGCCCGATCGATGCCGACCAGCCAGGCGGTGGATCGCGTGGCCGCCGCACTGGGCATCGAATGCTTCGAGACACCCACCGGCTGGAAGTTCTTCGGCAATCTGCTGGATGCCGGGAGGATCGCCTTCTGTGGTGAGGAGAGCTTCGGTACGGGTTCGGATCACGTCCGGGAAAAAGACGGCCTGTGGGCGGTGCTGGCATGGCTCAATGTGATTGCGGGACGTGGTGAATCGGTTGCCGAAATCGTCGCCAATCATTGGCAGCAGTACGGACGGAACTACTATTCGCGCCATGACTATGAAGGCATCAAGACCAAGGCTGCAGAGGGCCTGATCAGGGCGCTGCGGGAGCGCCTGCCGCAGCTGCCCGGCAGTCTGCTCGGCGGCATGACGGTCAGCTATGCCGACGACTTCAGTTATACCGACCCGATCGACGGCTCGATCAGCGAGCATCAGGGGATCCGCATCGGATTCAGCGACGGCTCACGCATCGTGTTTCGTCTCTCCGGGACAGGTACAGTGGGCGCCACGCTGCGCGTGTACCTGGAGGCCTACGAGCCAGATCCAGGACGTCAGCAAGAGGACCCGCAGACCGCGCTGGCGCCGTTGATCACGATTGCGAACGAGTTGGCCGAGATCACGCAGCGGACCGGCCGGGAGGCACCGGATGTCATCACCTGACACGGCCCACTGGTGTCGAATCGAGATCGACGGCAATCCCACGCTGGGTCGCCTGCACGGCGACAGGATTGCGCTCTATCGTGGTGAGCTATTCGAACAGCCGCAGGCGACCGGAGCAGAAATCGACGCAGCTGGCGCCAACTGGCTGGCCCCGGTCGAACCGCGCCAGTTTCTCGGCCTGTGGAACAACTTCCACGAGCGCCAGCGGCTGGAACAGACCAAGATTCCTGATTTCCCGCTATTCTTCGTCAAGCTCGTCAGGTCTCTGTCGGCCCACCGGCGCCCGATCACCCGACCGGCCGGCTTCACCGGAAGGGTCAAGTTCGAGGCAGAACTGGGCATCGTGATAGGTCGCGACTGTTTTCAGCCCGAACATAACGACATCGATGACATCATCTTCGGCTACACCTGCGTCAACGACGTCACCGCGCCCGATACTTTGTTCGCCAACGACGAGTTTCACCAGTGGTGTCGTGCCAAGAGCATGCCCGGTTTCGGACCGATCGGGCCGTCGATCGCCTGTGGTGTGGACCCTGCGGGCCTGCGTGTCCGCGGCATACTCGACGGCGAAGTCAAGCAGGACTACCCGGTCAGCGACATGATCTTCTCCCCGCAGCAGATCGTCTGGCATATCGCCCGCGAGGTCCCACTCTGCGCCGGCGACGTCATCGCCTGCGGCACCTCGGTCGGCGCCACCGATATCGCCGACGGCCAGACCATCGAGATCGAAATCCCCGGGGTCGGCACGCTCAGCAACCAGCTGCGCTGAGATCCCCGACTTCGGGGGAGCTGGGACGTATCAACCTCGCTGCCGCGACACCCCGATGCGCTGCATGATCTCGATTGCGAGCTCCTCAATCGACATCGCGGTGCTATCGATAAACGGAATCGAATGGACCTGAAAAAGATCCTCGGCGGCGGCGATCTCCTTGCGACACTGACTCAGACTTGCGTAAGCGGATCCAGGACGGCGTTCTTCACGGAGTCTGTTCAGCCGGTCGGCCGAGATGGTCAGGCCAAAGAGACTGCTGCGACACGCGAGCAATGGGTCAGGCAGTCTGCCGAGAAGGAAGTCGTCTTCGGTCAGCGGGAAATTGGCGGCCAGCACCGCGTACTGCATCGCCAGGTATAGACAGGTCGGGGTCTTGCCGCTGCGCGATACGCCGATCAGGATCACGTCCGCATCACCCAGCCCCCGAAGGCGTGCGCCGTCGTCAAAATTGAGTGCGAAACTCACCGCCGCGACGCGGCGGTCGTATCTCCCCAGATCACCGATGCCATGGCTGCGGCCGACATATCCTTTGTACGGCATGCCGAATGCGTCCGACAACGCCGGCAGGAACGTGTCGAAGATATCGAAAACCCGGGCATGTGCCGTCTGCAGCAACGCGCGAGACGCCTCGTCAACGACGCTGGAAAAAACCACTGGGAGCGCGCCGTCTTCCTGACCGGCGGCATCGATCTCGCGAACGGCCGCCGCAATCTTCGCCGGCGTGTCCAGAAAGGGCAGCACGACACGCTCGCGGCGCAGTTCGTCGAACTGCGTCACCAGCGTGCGAACCAGGTGCTCCAGCGTGATCCCCGTGCGATCGGAGATGATGAACAGCGTACCTGAGGAGTTCGCCATACTCGTCTTCAACGGGCTCCTGCATAGCCGCCGGCAATATTAGCACCGGGGGTTGCGCCAGCCGGTTGGCTTTACGGACGCGCCTTTTCGGGGCGGCGCACGACGCCAAGTATACAGCGCCATTACCGCCGCCCCGATGCGCACGAAAATTCTTGACGGCCCGGGATAAACGGAAGTCGCCGGTGCGGTTAGAATAGTTGGTCACCCAGTCCAGATTTCGAGGAGCGCGCGTGGAAGAACGCCAGGTAGATGTCGCCATCATCGGCTCAGGTAGCGCCGGTCTATATGCCATGGGCCGGGTCCGGCCATCGGGCAAATCGGTAGTAATGATAAACGGCGGCGAACTGGGCACTACCTGTGCCCGCGTCGGTTGTATGCCATCGAAAGCGGTAATTCAGGTAGCCGAGGACTTCCATCGCCGCGGGGTATTCAAGCGCTTCGGGCTCGAGGGCGAAGAGACCCTGAGCCTCGACGTCGGCGAGGCCATGGGATATGTCCAGGATCTGCGCGATATTTTCGTCGAACGGGTGATCTCGAACAGCACGGACAAAATGCCCGAGGGCATGTTCATCCAAGGTTATACGCGTTTCGTCGGACCAAACCTCCTGGAAATGGAGGATGGCCAACGCATCCGCGCCGACAAGATCATTGTCGCAACGGGCTCTCGACCGATAGTCCCAGATGCCTGGCAGGACTACCGCGACCGGATTATCACCACCGATGAGTTCTTTGAGCTGGAGGTCCTACCGCGATCGATCGCGGTCGTCGGCCTCGGCGTCGTCGGCCTGGAGATCGGCCAGTCCTTGCACCGACTCGGCTGCGAAGTCGTCGGCATCGACATGAAGGAGGTGATCGGGGGCCTCAGCGACCCCGAGGTCGCCAAGGCCGCCATCGATATCCTTGGCCAAGAGTTTCCACTGTGGCTGGGTCAAGGGGCGGAGATCAGCGAGGGCAACGACGGCAGACTGCGGGTCACAGCGGGTGAGAACAGTGTCGAGGTCGACCGCGTGTTTGCCAGCATCGGTCGCCGGCCGAATATCGACAAGCTCGGGCTGGAGACAATCGGGGCACCCGTCGATGAGCGCGGCTTCCCCGTTTACAATCCAAACACCATGCAGCTCGGCGATCTGCCGGTCTTTCTCGCCGGCGATGTCACCGGCGAGCGCCCGCTGTTGCACGAGGCCGGCGACGAGGGACGCATCGCAGGACAGAATGCGGTCAGTGAAAAGATCACGGCATTTCACCGCAAGACGCCGCTGAACATTACCTTCTGCGACCCGAATATCGTCCAGGTTGGTCAGACCTATGCCTCGCTCGACCTTGATAAAGCGGCAGTGGGCCAGGTACAAATGGCGCCCGTCGGCCGCGCGCTCATTATGGCCAAGAATAAGGGGCTCATCCGTGTCTACGCCGACAAGGCCAGCGGCAGGATGCTTGGCGCAGAGATGGCTTGTATCAAGGCGGAAAACCTTGGGCATCTGCTGGCGTGGGCGATTCAACAGAATCTGACTGTCGGCGATCTGCTGCAGATGCCCTTCTACCATCCAGTCATTGAGGAGGCGCTGCAGGCGGCGCTATACGATCTCTATGCCAAGGTGGACGCGAAGAATCCCGGGGCGATCACTGAACTGCGCCCGTTCTGATACCTGTCGACCACTGCGCGCTGCTCGTCAACTCACCTCGACAGCACGCGCCAGGCCGAGAGCTTGCGCTCGAAGCTGAACGACGCGTTGGCCGGGCTGGTCGATGGTAACCGGGTTCTCGGCAGGCCCGCGAACGTTGTGGGCAGCTCCGGCAGGACATAGCGCAAGAAGCTCCGCTCTGCCATCGCACCGTTGAAATAGACGACTCGGATCGCCGGATGCTGCTCAAAGAATCGTCGAAAATCATTCGGCACGATTGAGGCTGGCTCGATATCCGAATCCAGGCTGCTGTGTCGTGTGCAGGTCTTTAGCACATCCCAAACCGCCAGGCGCTGTTGGATCAGGCCCGCGCAGCGCTCTTCATACGGTAGCTCAGCGTCGACCCCAAGCAGGACATCGACGATCGGCCAGAATGCATTGCGCGGGTGGGCATAGTACTGGTTGACGCGTAGCGAGGCCTTACCCGGCATCGAACCCAACACAAGCCGCTCGGCATCTGCGCCCGCAATCGGAGGAAAACTGTATACGCGGCTCATCGATACAGAACGCTTGAGCCGCCCGGCCGCACAGATGCGGCGCGCGTCAGACAATACGGGTTCAAGCGCGGTCGTTTGCAACCAAGGCCATTCGCACCAGCTCGGCCAAGGAACCGGCCTGCATCTTCTCCATGACCCGCGCACGGTGCGCCTCGATGGTCTTCGCAGAGACGCCCAAGGCACTAGCAATCTCCTTATTCGACCTACCATCGGTCACCATTTCCATTACCTCACGTTCTCGCGGCGTCAGGTGGGCCAATCTCTCCTGCACTCGCAAATTCTCCGAGTACTGGCTGCGCTGCTGTTCTTCATAAGCAATCGCCCGTCGAATGGCATCCAGCAGTACTTCGTCGTTGAACGGCTTCTCAATGAAATCGATTGCGCCACTCTTCATTGCCCTTACTGCCATTGGGACATCCCCATGGCCGGTAATGATCACCACCGGGATCTGGATATTGTGTTCGACCAGATACTCTTGCAGATCCAGGCCGCTCATTCCCGGCATACGGACATCCAGGACCAGACAACCCGAGCGGCCTGTCTGATACGCCGCCAAAAACTCATCAGCCGATGCAAAGCTCTCGACCGGCACACCCACCGACTCGATGAGCCATTTCAGGGAATTACGCATGGCCTGGTCGTCGTCGACCACGAAAACAGTGCTCTTGGTTAGCGGGGATTCAGACATGACTCATGAAGCTGCGCTGACAAGATTCGCAACACTTGACGGAAGCTCAATGGTGAAGGTACTGCCCTTGCCGGGAAACGACTCGGCCCGAAGCTTACCATGATGGTGGCTCATGATCGTCTGGCTGATCGCCAGACCCATGCCCATACCCGACTCTTTGGTGCTGTAGAAGGGGTCGAACAGGTGTTCCATCGCCTTTCTGCTGATCCCCGAACCATTGTCCTTGACGCTTACGAACACCCTGCCGTCCGGCTGGACTCCGGACTCGATCGTCAGCCGCCGGTTCGGTGCCCGTTGTTCAACCAGGGCATCCAGCGCATTGCGCAACAGATTAATCAGGACCTGTTCGATCTGAACCGAGTCCACTCGCACCCATAATTCTCGCTGCGCAAGCCGATCTTCGATCGCGAGTCCCTGGCGCTTCAACTCATGACTGATCATGGAGCAGGCCTCCCGGGCGAGAACATTCAGATCGACATGCTCTCGCACCGGCTGACGTCGACTGACCATGCCGCGCAGGCGTTTTATGATCTCCCCCGCCCTTCCTGCCTGCGCCGAGATCTGGCCCAAGGCGTGCAGCAGCTCTTCCTTACCGCCCATATCGAGGCGCAGGCGACGGGCGCAGCCGTTCGCGAAGTTCACGATCGCTGAGAGCGGTTGATTGAGTTCGTGAGCGATTCCGGTGGCCATCTCGCCCATATTACTCAGACGGGTGACGTGCACCAGCTCGTTCTGGCGCCGTTTTAGCTCCTCTTCGGCCAAACGCTCACCGGTGATATCGCGCGCATAGACGTTGACGTAATCGAGTTCCCGAACAGGTGCAAAGAGTAGAGAAAACACTCCATAGTCCGTCACTACCTCGAGCTCGCTGGTCGACTCGGAGGACAGAACCTCCTCCACCTGGTTGCGCCAGTACACCGGTAGCGTCTGCAACGGACGGCAGCCCCAGTGTTTCAGTAACGGAGTACTCGGTTGGTTGGCGTAGGTGATGACTCCACGGCGGTTGATTCGCAGCACCGGGATCGGACTCTCGCTGGGAATCGCGGCAAGGCTGCGAATCTCTGCCTCGCGCACCTTGCGCTCGGCGATGTCGCGAAGATATAGCGTGAATACCAGCTGTTCCTCCAGGAACACTGGCTTGATCGACAGCTCGACCGGAAATTTGTGGCCGTCGCGCGCCACGGCCTGCATTTCCACTCGCTGCAGCGGCGCACCCTGATCGGCCCCCACCAAAGAGAGATAAAGCAGTCGATCAAAGGTTTCGCGCCACTTTGGTGCCACCACCAGCTCATTGAATGACCGACCAACAGCCTCGTCGTGGGTGTAGTCGAAAGTCTTCTGTGCTGTGGGATTGAAATCGATGATCTCGCCGCGCTCATTTACCGTGACGACAGAATCCAGGGACGCATCCATGATTGCCACCCGGAGCTTTTCCGTCTCCTGCAACTCGCTTTCATGCTGACGCCGCATTTCCTCTCGCGCACGCATCACCAGCTGGACGAAATCACGAATCCAGTCTTCGAGGATGATCAGCTGATTGCCACGCCGATCGAGATCGGCCTCGGGTATCTCAAGGGCCCT
>JASFJQ010000004.1:0-16784 GCA_050121305.1 Chromatiaceae bacterium | reverse complement strand
CAACATCGGCCATTTCGACAACGAGATCCAGGTCGACAGACTGAAGGACCACGAGTGGATCAATGTTAAGCCGCAGGTCGACCAAGTCCTGTTCCCGGACGGCCACCGGATCACCTTGCTGGCCGAAGGGCGCCTGGTGAACCTCGGCTGCGCCACCGGCCATCCCAGCTTCGTAATGTCGAACTCGTTCACCAATCAGGTGCTGGCCCAGATCGAGATCTTCACCAAGCCAGAGGAGTATCCGGTCGGCGTCTATGTACTGCCGAAGCACCTCGATGAAGAGGTTGCCCGCCTGCACCTCGAAAAGATCGGCGCGAAGTTGACCAGATTGACCCAGGATCAGGCCGACTACATCGGGGTGTCAGTCGATGGTCCCTACAAATCCGATCATTATCGCTACTGAGCAAAGCGACGCGCAGACCGCACTAGACGGGGTTGCACCGGACCAGCGAATCGGCTTGCGGCCGAACGCCGAGGCTCCGCTACCCCAAGCGGGCATCCCGTACCGGTCCGGCGCCTATGATTCCAGGGACACACAATGACATCAACACAGATTGCTGAACGAACGTTCAGTTTCGAGCTTTTCCCGCCAAAGACCGACCAGGGGGTGGCCAAACTGCGCAACGCGGTCTCCACACTGAATGCGCGGCATCCGGCCTTTTTCTCCGTCACCTACGGCGCAGGCGGTTCGACCCAAAGCAACACCTTTGCCACAGTGGACTGGATTAAGGGCCAAGGCATCGAGGTCGCCCCGCACCTCTCCTGCATAGGCAGCAAGCGAGACGAGATCATCGATATCCTGTCACGTTATGCATCGCAGGGAATTACACGCATTGTTGCGCTGCGAGGCGATCTTCCATCCGGGGCCGGCGCAGGATCGATGGGTGAACTCAATCACGCCGACGAACTGGTCGCGCTGGTGCGGGATCGGTTTGGTGACGCTTTTCACATAGAGGTGGCGGCATACCCAGAGATGCACCCGCAGGCGCTCAGCTTCGAACGCGACCTGGATAACTTCAAGCGCAAAGTGGACGCAGGGGCGGATTCTGCGATCACGCAGTACTTCTACAACGCAGACGCCTACGAGCACTTCAGCGACGCCTGCGTTCGGCGCGGTATCGATATCCCCATCGTCCCGGGGATAATGCCGATTACCAACTTCAGCAACCTGGTTCGCTTCTCCGATGCCTGCGGTGCGGAGATTCCGCGTTGGCTGCGCAAACGCCTCGAGGGCTACGGCGATGACGTAGCCTCCATCCGCGCCCTGGGCGCAGAGGTGGTCAGCAAGATGTGCCGGCGGTTGCTGAATATGGGGGCGCCTGGCCTACATTTCTATACCATGAATCAGGCCGACCCGACCTTGGCGATTTGGGACAACCTCGACCTGGGAACCTTGTAGTGGGCTAGCCCGTGCTGACCCCGACCATGCGTGTTCCCCGCATCTTTACCGACCAGCCACTACAAGCGGGCCGCCAGGTGCCGCTGGACACACGCGCCCATCGATATGTGAGCCAGGTGCTGCGACTGCGCGCCGGGCAGCGGCTGATCCTGTTCAACGGCGATGGTTCAGATTTCGACGCTATATTGTCGCATTGCGATCGAAAGCGTTGCAGCGCGGACGTGGTAGCGGCGTCTTCCAGCGGGAGCCCGACGGCATTGCAGGTCCACCTGGGTATCGGTGTATCGCGCGGCGAGCGTATGGACTTCGCGCTGCAAAAGGCCGTGGAACTTGGTGCCGAATCTCTGACACCACTGTTCAGCGAACGCAGTGTGGTGCAGCTTGGCGCACAGCGCCTAGAGAGACGTTTCAGCCACTGGCGAGGAGTGGTTATCAGTGCCTGTGAGCAAAGCGGTCGCCATTATTTGCCGGAGCTGTGCCCCGCTGGTTCGCTCTCTGACTGGCTTGCAGCTCATCGAGGCGGCCTGATGCTGTATCACCGCGCGACCCAGAGCTTGGCCGATTTGCCGGCTCCTACACGCCCAGCGCTGAGCCTGTTGATCGGCCCGGAAGGTGGCCTCAGCGAGCGCGAGCGCGCACTGGCACTAGCGAACGAATTCGTCGCTGTGCGTCTGGGTCCACGGATTCTGCGCACCGAGACGGCACCAATCGCCGCTTTGGCTGCAATTCAGGTGCTGTGGGGGGATTTTCGCTAGCCCGCAGATCTCACCGTATTCCGTCGCGAGTGGTTCGAGATGCCGCTATGGCGGGGTGCACACAGTGAAAGACGGTGAAGGCGTAGCCGACACTACGTCGAGCCGGCTCCAGCGAGCGTATCGGGCCGCGAGCAGGTAATCGGTGAGATCTGCAGGCTACGCAGCAGGCAGCTGCGCCTGCAGGTAGGAGAGATCGGGAACCATCAGATCCTCACCGCCGATCGTTAGGCGCATTTGAACGGGTGAGGCATCCGACGACGCAGAGGAGGCGGACTCGATCATCTCACTGTTGACCCGCAATAGGCGTGGTATACCTTGTGCGACCAATCCCAGCAGGGGCCACTGCCCTTCGGCGTCCAGGGCGTAACAAACTACGATCCGCTGCCGGATACCGACACCGGTGACCGGCAAACCGAGCATGCGTTCGAAATCGATCACCAGGATGTCTCGTTGATGCCAGTTCACCTTGCCCTGCAGCCAGGAATTTCCGGGTCCGACTGGATCCGGGTCGCGATAACCGATGACCTCTGCCACCGCCGCATTCGGCAAGACAAGTCGCTCCTCGCGCAACGGAATCAGCATACAGCGCAGTTCTTGGGCGGCCTGGCTCACAGTGCCGTATCCGCGAGGACCGTATAGATGTTCTCGAGGAGGTCGGCCTCCTGGTAAGGCTTGCCGAGGTAGCGTTTCACACCGAGTTCCAGCGCGCGGTTGCGATGTTTGTCCCCGCTGCGCGACGTAATCATGATGATTGGTATGTCACTCAACTCCGGCGTACTGCGCATGTGGCGCGCCAACTCATAACCGTCCATACGCGGCATCTCGATGTCCAGAAGCATCACGTCCGGGTGGTGCTCCTGCAGCACAGTAACGGCATCGACGCCGTCTTTTGCCGTCAAGACGTGCATATTGTGACGCTCGAGCAGCCGAGTTGTGACCTTGCGTACCGTGATCGAGTCGTCCACGACCATTACCGAAACACCTTTGCTGACAGGCGCGGTGGTGGGTAAAACCGGCGCGGGCTGCTGCGCACCATCCATACGCACCAGCCGATTCACATCGAGAATCAGGGCAATCTGACCGTCGGCGAGGATAGTCCCACCGGTAAACCAGCGCACGCTGCTCAACTGGGCACCGATCGATTTCACCACTATCTGGCGGTTGCCCATCAGACTATCGACTTGAATCGCCACGCGGTGCTCACCGGAACGTACGAGCAGCAGCGGTAGCCAGCGCGCACCCTCGCTCAAATGCGGCGCATGCATTCCCAACATGCTGCCGAGATAACGCATGCTGTAGTCGCGATCGTTGTAATGAAAGCCCTCCTGTTCGCCAGCATAGATTCGGCGCAGCTCGTCCACTGGAACGCGCACCACGCCATCCATGCTGCTGTGGGGAATCGCAAAGATGTCGTCACCGACGGTCACCAACAGTGCATCGGTTATCGCCAGCGTGAAGGGCAGGCGAATCGTGAAACTGGTACCCTGCCCAGGATTGGAAGCGATCTCCAGCGTGCCGCCGAGCTGTTTGACTTCAGTCAGCACCACGTCCATACCGACGCCGCGGCCGGACACCTGAGACAACTCTGACGCCGTCGAAAAGCCGGGTTTGAGGATCATCTGAAAGAGGTCTTCGTCCTCGATGGCTGCATCGGCCTCCATTAGACCGCGTTCGACCGCCTTGGCGCGGATGCGTTCGCGATCGAGACCCGCTCCGTCATCTGAGAGTGTCAGTACGACGTCAGACCCCTCGCGCACGAGATGGAGGGTGATCGATCCCTGCGCCGGTTTACCCTTTTCGAGGCGTACCGCGGAATCCTCGAGACCATGCGAGACGGCATTTCTCAACAGGTGCTCGAGCGGGCTCATCATGCGCTCGAGAATCGCCCTATCCATGTCCTCTTCGCCGCCCTTGACGACCAACGCGGCCTGTTTGCCAAGCCCATGGCTGGTCTGACGCACAACCCGTTCGAGACGTGGTACGCGACTCGAGAACTTGACCATTCGCGTGCGCAGCAGACTGTCCTGAAGATCTGTATTGACCCGTGCCTGCTGCAAGAGCAGCGTATCGGTGTCGCGGCTCAGATCGTTCAATGACTGGCCGAGATTGGAAAGGTCCTCCACTGTCTCCGATAGCGCTCGGGAGAGCTGCTGAATCGTGGAATAGCGATCCAGCTCAAGCGGATCGAAATCCGCGTCGTCCTCGCCCTCCCGCTCATGCCGCGACAGGATCTGTGCCTCTGTCTCAAGTTCCAGATCTCGCAGCTGGCTGCGCAGGCGATCGATGGTCTGGCTCAGCTCGCCGAGGTTGAACGAAAAACTGCTGTTCTGCTGTTCGATACGCGCGCGATAGATGCTTACTTCGCCCGCATTGTTGACCATTTGATCCAACGCGTCGGAGGACACGCGCACACGCTCGGTACCGGTCGTCGTTTCGTGCTCTGGCTGAGGCGGCGCTCGACGCGGGACGAATCCTTCCCCCTCGACGGGCTGGTCCGCTGCCGGGAACTGCACCACATTGGAATCCTTGCGCAATACCGTGCCGATAGGTGCCGTCTCTAAAGGGTCCGGTGACGTACCGGTCAGGAGACTCGGCTCCACCAGGAGTTCCGAATCCGTCATCAGCTGCGAATCGGATAGCAATTCCGAATCGGTATCGAAGTCGTCAATGGGCAACGGCTCATTGTCGGGCACGGCCGCAGTTGGTTCTGGGGTGCGGACAGGACTCGCGGCAGATGACTCAGCGACTGCGAGCTCAGCGATGGCTGGTGGTGCCTGCTGATCGGGAACGGCGGCGGTCTCGAATGCCGCGACGTCTTCCCACTCTTGGCCGCGTGCCGCTGCCTCGAGGCGTTCGATCATCGCTGGACGCTGCACCGGGAATGTGCCCGCACTCAGCTTTTCGATGTCCTGCGCCAGGGCATCGGTAGCGTGTTGAACGAGTCCACGCAGGGCTTCGCTGCTATCGATGCGTTGTTCGGTGACACTCTCGAACACAGACTCCAACGCATGACTGATATCACCCAACGGCGTGATTCCGGCCAGACGGGCACCCCCCTTCATGGTATGCAGCGTACGTTGCAGCTGGGCCACGGCCAGTTGGTCGTCGTCCGTTTCTTGCCAGTCGACAAGCTCGTTCTCGAGCGCCTCGAGCAGTTCCCTAGCCTCTTCGAGAAAGATGTCCAGCAGCTCGGGATCGGGGTGCTCATACCCAGTCTCGGCTGCTGCCGCGGCAGGGGCCTCCGGTTCCGTTTCCGTCAGTTCACCTTCATGCATCGCCCGTTCGACAAACCCAGCAATCTCATCACACAGGGCCTGCCAACCTTCCGCGGTATGGCTTGGGTCTTCCAGATGGCGGATCAAGTCAGACAGCATAGCGTGACCGCGTTCCAGCAGAGCCAGAATTGCCGCATCCGTGTAGCGCCCCAGACCATGCAAGGTGTTGCCCAGGTTCTCCAGCGCGGCAGCCAACTCCGCGACCGGGTGCACCTGGGCGGTGCGTGAGCTGCCTCGCAGCGTATGCATGGCACGCCGCAGGTCATCATCGAATGTGCAGCCGTCGGCCTCGCGACGACCTTGTTCGATAAAGTCTGCCAGCACCTGCAAGTGCCCCTTCGCCTCATTCAGGAATACGTCGCTGAGCATGGAATCGGCGCCGTTCAGATTCGAATTCTCGGCCTCGGCAAATTGCGAATCTCGGCCCTCGGCGGTGGTAAGAATCGACTCCTCGAGCGATTCCGTGACAGCCTCCAGATCTTCTGTGGCAGCGGGCTCTACATCGGGCTGCTGCGCGGGCTCGGGCAAGGCCTCAGGCGGCGACATCGTCGCTTGCTCTTCTGCAACACCGGGCAGGTCCGCATCACCGGGCTCATCCGTTGCGGTGGGCGGTCCGACGGGGGCCTCTTCGGCCTCCTTTGCGGACACCTCATCCGGAATCGCGCCCTCATCGCCGGTGGCTGTTTCGGCCGGCGTGGACGAGGCCAGTGCGAAGGCGCTGTCGGACAAAGGCGAGACGTCGACGGCATCATCTCCCGGGGCGAGGCTCTCGGCCACAAGCTCGGGCAACACCTCGACTGCCCGGTCCATCACCTGCATGACATCCGGGGACTTTTCAACCGTTCCATCGATGACGCGGTTCAGCAGGTTCTCGACCGACCAGGCAAATTCACCGAGCTTGGTCGCGCCCACGATCCGTCCACTGCCTTTGAGGGTATGAAAAGAACGACGCATGGTGGTCAAGGCGTCAACATCGTCCCCATTGTCACGCCACTGCGGATAGCAGCGTTGAATGGACTCCAGTTCCTCCTGCGCCTCTTCGCTGAAAATCTCGAGGATCTCGGCATCGACCAGTTCCCCTGCGGTGCCGGCGGCTTCGCTGGCCGATGGTGCGGCAACGGCCATCTCGGGAGAATCCACAGGCTCCTCGATCGTTGCGTGTTCCTCGGGCGATTCATCAGGCTGGCCCGCGAAGGCATCCGTGGGGATCTCCGGGGTCGCGTCGGCGAGCGCTTCGTCGCCAGGCGGGGTGCCGGCGACCGGTGCTTCGACGGTATCAGGGATGGCCAGGTCAGTATCCAACTCGGCAGACTTGCTGCCGAGCGTCGGCAACTCGGTGACGGATTCCCGCAGCGCCAGTATCTCCAGCCCGCGGTGCGCGTAGGAGAGCAGCCTACCTCGATCACCCCCCGGCTCCACTGCGCTCTGCATATAGAGCTCGGCGCTGATGATCACATCCGCCAGGGCATCTCGGCGTTCAGCGTCCGGCACCGGCTGCTGACCACCCGCGAGACCGTCGACATAGGGCTCTAGCGTCTCCAAGAGCCCCGCTGCATCAGGCAGATCCAGCATCCGCAGGGCCCCGGCAACCGCGTGCAGGCGCTGCGGAACATCCTGCAGGAGGGCGTTCTGTTCAGGTGTATTTAGATACTCGAGTATGCTGTCCTTTATCCGGGCAAGCTCCACCAGCGCTTCATCCACGGCAGCGCGCAAATGCTGCTGCATTTCGCCTTCGGAAAGGACCTGTGGCACCGTGCCTTCCGTCGCCTGATCAAAATCGGCGATTGGCGTTTCAACCGAAGAGAGACTGGCCAGCGACGATTCGACCAGCAACAGATCGCCGGCCAACGCCATGAGGCTATCGTCCGAAGGCATTTCGCCGGTCCGCTCGACCTCGCGCAACTCATCACCGCGATGTTTGAGTCGACTACGCAGCTCGCCTCGACCCACCATCCCGAAGGTATCCCCGATCCGTTGCAGCGCCGGTGCGAGACGTGTCAGTCGATCGAGCTGGCTCCGATCGCTGCGCATGAACAGGTCAAGCTGATCTTTGACGTCGCGCAGATCTTGTGACAGCGCTTCACCCACCGCCTGAAAGAGTTCACGATCCGGCCCACCCAAGGCACTGACCGTCATACCGTCGCCCAGCTGCTCCGGGAACGCATTGGCAAGGTCGGAAGCCTGCTTTACCGCGAGGACCGCCGGGTCCTGAGAATCCGACCGGGCAATGTAATACAAGAGATTTTTCAGCACGTCGATCGGGAAATCCAGCATCGCGGCCTCTTCGCCCTGATCCATCACCCGCTTCAAGACCCGATCAATCTTGCCGAACAGCGGCTTGACGGCGAGCGCAGGCGCCTCGTCTTGCTGGAGCAACGCCGTCGCCAGCGCCTCACCGGCATCCAGCAGGCGCCGCAGGCGAGCCGTTCCGGATGCACTGTTGAGCAGATCCAGTACGTCGCGGATCTGGGCCAGCGCTGCATGTTCATCCTGTCCACGAATCCAGTTCAATAGCCCGCGATGATAATGACTACGCTGATGCTGGATAATGCGCGGCAAATCGCGATTCCCCGAGCCCGGGCGCACCGTATCCGCGGCTATCACGGAATTGAGCTTGGGGGCGAACAGCGATGTCTCGGTAACCAGCGCAGCATCGCGTGCGGCGCGCAGGTCGTTCAGCAAAGGCAGCAACGCCATCGGGATATCCGCGCTACCGCCCTCGATTTTCTCGAGATAGGCCGGCAGCTGGACCATACCCAGCATCAAGGCCTCAGCCGCAGATTCCGGCCGCTTGACCTGCCCCTGCGACAGGGCAAGTGCGAGCTGCTCCATCTCATCAGCGAGCATCGCGGCGCCATATACCTGCACCATCTCGAGTACACCATGCACGTGGTGCAGGCGATCAACGCACTCGCCGAGGCGTTCGTTCTGCCCCTCCACGAAATCCTCGAGCGAATTCCTCGCCTCGCGCAGAGTCTGGTCTAGCTCACCGCGAATCCAGCGGAGAGTGCTTCGGTCCTGGCTCAGTTCTGGCATCATGATGGCGTCATCCTCGGTTAGCCGACCATGGCATCGTCGTCGGGCAACTTGAAGCGCGCGACGGTCTGGCGAAGTTGCTCGGCCATCTGGGCAAGGTTCTCGATGGACTGCGTCGTCTGCTCGGTACCTTCCGAGGTCTGGCTGGTAATCTGCTGAATCACGCCCATGGTGTCGTTGATCGACCCTACATCGCGCGATTGTTGCTGGAGATGTTCTGTCATCGCTTCGGTTGCCTTGGCGATATCCTGAGAGACCTGTTCGATTCGCTGCAGGGCCTCACCGGCGTCTTCTGCCAGCTTGGCGCCACCAACAACTTCTGTCGTACTGGCCTCCATCGAGTTGACCGCCTCGTTGGTGTCCGCCTGAATGGTCTTGACCAGCGCATCGATCTGCTTGGTCGCATTGGCCGAGCGCTCTGCCAGACGCTGTACCTCGTCGGCCACGACCGCAAACCCGCGCCCGGACTCACCGGCCGCAGCCGCCTGCATCGCGGCATTGAGGGCCAGAATATTGGTCTGATCGGCGATATCTTCGATCAGCTCCACGATGTTGCCGATCTCCTGCGAGCTTTCACCGAGACGCTTGATACGCTTCGAGGTCTCCTGTATCTGCTCGCGTATATTGTCCATGCCGTGAATGGTACGGCGCACCGTAGAACCTCCAGCCGCTGCGATATCGACCGACTGCTGGGCGATGGCGGCCGATCTGCTCGCCTCGGCGGCCATGTCGCTCATCGCCTGCGACATGGCTTGCACTGTTGCTGTCGCTTTTTCGATCTGGTTGCGCTGATGATCCGATGCCTCTTCAAGACGCAGTGCCGTGCCACGTGTCTCTTGCGCCGATGCCGAAACCCGCACTGACGTCTCGTTTATCGTGGTTACCAGGTTGCGCATTTCCTCGACCGCCTGGTTGACGGAGTCGGCTATGGCGCCGGTAATGTCTTCCGTTACCGTGGCTTCGATCGTGAGGTCACCGTCGGACAGATCCACCATCTCATCGAGCAGTCGCCGGATTGCAGCCTGATTGCGGAGGTTCTGCTGGTCTGCCATCTGCGCACGCGCTCGTGCGCCGCGCAGCAGTGCCAGACCAAGCAACAGCAGCAGCACAATGGCCAGCAGACCAAGCACCGTCACCAGCGTCGGCCCAAGGCTAATCGGACCCAGCGTGCTCACGTACTGGTCGCTGCCAAAGGCGGCTCTCAGGTCGTTGGTCGCTTTGTCGAGCGCATCGGACGCCGGCGTCACCTGGCCGGTCGCCTCGAGTGCGGGAAGCACATCGGGGGACAGGTCCACTATCTCCGTGATGAGATCGTCGATCGAGCGGAACAGCCGAGTCGCTTGCTTGATTTTCGCTTCCACACCCGCATTGCTGACACGCGCGACGCCCAACTCGACATCGCCGGTCAACATACCGCCGAGCACTTTGCCGAAGCGGTCGGCATCTGTGCTGAACTGGTCAATCGCCTCGGCCGTCTGTGTGCCGCCGGCCAGCACCCGGCTCACGTTATCCCGCAAACGCTGCGCCAGCATGAGTTGGCGTGCCGCGATGAACACCTGCTCCGAGTCGGCCCCGGAGCCTACCAGGGTGCGTACAATATCCTCGGAGACGGTCTGAAGTTTGGGGATGCCATTGTTAATGACGTCGACATACTTGCGGATCGAGAGGATCGCATTCTGGTTGGCCAGGATCTCGTCGACATGGGCCCGCAGCGTCAGCCAGCGATCCTCCACTTCGCGCAACGGTTCCGACATGGATTCCGGCGACGCCGGGAGACCGGTATCGCGTGCGCCGTTCTTCAGCTCGTCGAGCAACTTAGTAAACCGGTCCCGGTCGCTTCGCAAACGCTCGAACGAAGCCAGTCCCCCGGCGGAGGCCTCCAGTGCATATTTCGCGATCTTCTGTCCGAGAACCTGCTGCTCCGCAACGCGCTGCAGATACTGCTCTCCATGTTGTTCTGCGCGCGACAGCAGCATGAAGGCCGCAATCGCTGCTATGACGGTGACGAGCACCAACACGGTGAGCAAGGGTATGCTCCGATTGCTGTCCGACGGGGTTTTTGCTGTTTTTCTCATAACGCTAGTCCTGAACCGGTTAGCACGGCGCCACGCAGGCTTTCGACGATGCGATTCCTTCGGCAGTAGCGCGTGCGTTCTGTGTACATCTCGTGTCCTCAGGCAGAGGCGGTGCGAAACTCAGGGTCTGCTGCCAGCGCCGACATGCTGAACACCGGCCAGATGGCACCATCATCACTGAACGCCTCGTAGACATAGGCGCCAAGCGCACCTTTCATCCGGGCATCCGGCAGACGATCACTCAGATTGAAGTGCCGCATTCCCTGCACAGAGGGGACCAGCAGTCCGGCAACCAGTCCGCGCAAACGCAGCACCAGTATCCTCGCTGCTTTGGACGCCACGACGGTCCTGCCCCCGAGATAGGCCTGTAGGTCGATTACGGGTAGCAAACTTCCCCGAACATTGGCCAGACCAATCATCCACGGTCGCGAGCCGGGCACGCGGGTGATTCTGTCCTGATTGGGCAGCATCTCACTGACTTCATTCATGGCGGCAACCACGCGAACGCCTGCAATGCTGAACACCAGGCCGTCCCAGACATCCTGCGCTGCGTCCGTCTCCGGCAGCCGCTGTGCCACCAGCCGACAACGCTGTTCTATGTCCGCGAGCAGGGCCATTGCATCGGCACTCGTCAGCACATGCTGTGCCCGTTCCACCATGAGACTCATCGCAGTAGCTCGTCGATCTGGTGCAACAGCTCTCCGCTGTCGACTGGTTTGACCAGATAGCCCTTTGCCCCCTGGCGCATTCCCCATTCTCTGTCCGTTTCCTGATCCTTGGTTGTGACCATCAAGACCGGGATATGTCGAGTCTTGGGGTCGCGGCTGAGCTTGCGGGTCGCCTGGAAGCCGTTGATACCGGGCATCACTACATCCATCAAGATTGCATCGGGGGCCTGTGATTTGGCGGCGGCTATCCCGGCCTCGCCATCTGCGGCGGTTAATGCCTGATGTCCGGCCTGCTGCAGAATCTTTGCCAGCACGTGCAGTTCGGTCGCTGAGTCGTCGACGATCAAAATCTTGGCCATGGGTTTAAATTGGTCCTGTCAGCGGCAATCCGCGTCAGGCGGCCTTGGCAGCGTGTTTCTTTATCGCCCCAAGCAGCTCATCGCGGGTAAACGGCTTGGTTAGATACTGCTCCGAGCCGACGATTCGCCCGCGCGCACGATCAAACAAGCCATCCTTGCTCGACAGCATGATCACCGGTATGTCGCGGTAGACCTCATTATGCTTGATCAGCGCACAGGTCTGATAGCCGTCGAGGCGCGGCATCATAATGTCGACAAAAATGAGATCAGGATGGTTATCTGCGATTATCGACAGCGCCTCGAAACCATCTGTGGCTGTCAAGACTTCGCAGCCGGCCTTTTTCAAGAGCGTCTCCGCGGTTCGACGGATCGTCTTGCTGTCGTCGATCACCATGACCTTCAGTCCGCCTATACTTGCTGCATCGTCACTGCTCACACGGTATCCCCTGTATATTCTGAGTAGAGCCCGGTCATCAGTTCGGTATCACCGTGGTCAGCCCCCAAAGCTGCCACATCTGCATACCGCCCCGGTAATATTTGATTTTGTCTTCGGGATAGCCGGCATCCAGAAGACCGCGAATTGCGCGCGGCGACTGGCCGCAGGCCGGCCCGTTACACCAAAGTACAAGATCCTTCGCCGCGGTGAAGTCCCAATTTTCGGTCTTGTCGCGCGCGTCACCCCACCCCCAGTCCTCGAGGAACCGATCAATTGCGCCCCTCTCGGCACGCGCCTTGGCACCGAGCTTTTCGAGTACTCCGACCAACTCCGGGGTATCCTTGTCCATGGTGAAAAGAGTGAATGGGTAGTTCACCGACCCTGGAATCGTGCCCTTTCTGTACCAGGAATCGGTACGTGCATCGATCAATACGCCGCTGCCATCACGCAGCTTTGTTTCCATAAAATCGAACAGCTCGACCTCGCCAATCGTCGCCACTGATGGCGCGGGCTCGATCGGCTGAATACAGAAAGGGGGGCAGTTGCGGCCAGTCTTGGCAAAGTATCCCTTGAGTTCGTAATCCGGATCCTGGACGCGCTGCACTTTCACCGACCGCCCCTGATGAATCACGTGCAGGTAGGGCTTGCCCTCGACCAGCGGGATGACCTGCGCCGCCTCACCGATCCTAAGCGTGTCTTCGGCAGACGCCACGCTGACATAGACAGCGCACGCCATCGTCAACCATCTGACGGCATGAGCTAACTTTTCCTTGGTGCGATTCGCCGCCATTGTGCCAAACTCGAAACTCACGGGTGTAGATACCTGTCTACGATCTTTCCGCGCAACGCCTCCAGCGAAGCGCCATCGCTGTAGTCGAGAAAGATTTCTTCGCGGCTCCGCTCTGGCAGGCGGCGGTAGAAACTGTATGTCCCCGCGCGCGTCTGTTTCAGCAGTGTCTCGAATCTCTCCCGCGATACCGGCTGTAGGGCCTGGTCTCGACCAGCTGGCCTGGACGACACGGCATCATCGAGTCTTGTATCGGTCGCAGGCTCCTCGACCTTAACGACTTCTTCATCAAGCAGCTGCAGATAGGCATCATCGGCCGCATGTCCCTGCGGCAGCAAAACCGCCAGCAGTGCCGCGCCGCAGATACAACGGAAGCATTCGGTTTTCGAATTAGAGCGAGATTTGACGGATGTGGGTGCGGTCATCACTCCTCCGAATAGTGCGCTACGCGCTACATCGGCTCACGTGTTCGATCGCAAACGGCCGCCGGCGCTGCGACCAACGCCTTCGGTTTCCCATGTGGCGGGGGCCCCGCGGCAGGCGCCCGGGGCAGCCCGACTGTGTCTACGCGGATCCTGCTCAGGCTAGCGGCAGCAGCCTGGTCGACCTTAATGGCGGGCAGCGCGTCGTCAGAGGGGCGCCAACCCTGCATGGCTCTCCGCCGCTGCGAAGGCCTGTTTCCCCTAGCTTGCATCCGGGACCTGGGGCAGCCCACAACCGACTTGGCTGGAGGCCTTCGGTGGGCTCGCGCGGCCGCGGCGGCACGGGCACCGAGCCGCCGCACCCGCCAAGTGGGAAGGAAAATAGCAAGCGCCCTGTTGGTCTGCAACAATAGTCGGGCACCGTGGTGACGCTGATCGGCTCCCCGGTCAAAAATGTGAACCCTATCGGCAGCTTGGGAGACAACTGGCCAATGGCTTTTTCGCTCGGCGTGGTGATGGATCCAATCGCTGGCATCGCGACCCACAAGGACAGCACCTTCGCCATGCTGCTCGAGGCTCAGCGCCGCGGATCCCCGCTTTGGTACATGGAGCAAAAAGATCTCGCGCTGCGCGACGGGCGCTGCGTGGCAACCATGCGAAGGCTGGAGGTGCGCGACGACCGCGACGACTGGTTCACGCTGGACGCACCGTGCAGCCAGGCGCTGGACACCTTGGACGTGGTGCTGATGCGCAAAGACCCGCCCTTCGACATGGAGTATGTCTACACCACCTACCTGCTGGAGCAGGCCGCGGCGCGCGGCAGCCTCATTGTAAATCGGCCCGCTGCGCTGCGCGACGCCAATGAGAAGCTCTACACGGCATGGTTTCCCGAGGTCTGTTCGCCCACGTTGGTCAGCCGCAGCCACAAAGAATTCATTGACTTCGTCGACTCGCATCAGGATGTGGTGATGAAGCCGCTTGCTGGTATGGGCGGGACCTCGGTGTTTCGCGTCCGCGCCGACGACCCGAATCGCAACGTCATAATCGAGACGCTAACCGAACACGGGACCCGCTACACCATGGCGCAGCGCTTCATCCCCGAGATCCGTGACGGCGACAAGCGAATCATCGTCATCGATGGCGAACCGGTCCCCTACGCGCTCGCGCGCATTCCCGCCGCCGGCGAAAATCGCGGCAATCTCGCTGCCGGGGGCAGCGGCATCGGAGTCGCATTGAGTGACAGAGACCGACAGATAGTAGAGACTGTTGCGCCACGTCTGCGCGAGCAGGGAATCATTTTCGCCGGCCTCGATGTCATTGGTAATTATCTCACCGAGGTCAACGTAACCAGCCCTACCTGTATTCGTGAGCTGGACAAGTTGTACGGCCTGAATATTAGCGCCACCCTGATGGATTGCATCGCGCAGAAACTCGCAGTATGAGCATACCTGCCTCGCCGCGACTGCGCGGCGCCCTCGTCGCCGTATGGATCGCAGCGGTCGGCGCACTCGGCTGTCAAAATGCCGATCCGGTCGCACGCGGGCGGATATCGGCCTTTGATACGACGCTGGAAATTACGCTGATCGGCGTAGACCGCGAGCGCACACACGAGGTGTCCGATATCTTGCAGGCCGATATGCGCCAGCTGGAGAGCGCCTGGCATGCCTGGGAACCGGGCCCGGTGTCACGCATGAATGCGTTGTTCAACGCGGGCGGCGAACCCTTTGCCGCCCCCCCCTCGGTATTGCCGCTGCTGCGCCTGTCAACGCAACTCGAGGCGCAAAGCGATGGATTGTTCAACCCCGCGATCGGTCATCTGCTGAGGGCCTGGGGGTTCCAGGGACGGCCGGCCGACTGCCTACGACCACCGGCCACCGACCTCATCCAGCAGGCGGTGGCGGCTCGGCCGAGCATGCAGGACATCAAGATCGACGGCTTTCGGCTGTCGTCGAAAAACCATTGGGTAAAGCTCGACTTTCGCGGCATACAGCTGGGATACGCCATTGATCAGGCGATAGCCCGCCTGCAGGACCTCGGAATTAACAATGCAAGCATCTCTGCCGATGGAAATCTGCGCGCGATCGGCTCACGCGGCGGCCGCCCATGGAGCGTCGCTGTGCACGGGCCTGCGGGCCGAGGGATTCTGGCTACCTTGGAGATCCTGGGTAACGAGGCCGCCTTCACCGCTGATCCCGACGGGTCCAGCTTCACCTGGGAGGGGGAGACATACCATGACATCATCGATCCAAGGAGCGGCTATCCGGCGACCGGTACCGCCTCGGTCACGGTGCTACATCCTAGCGCCTCGACTGCCGATGCGGCGGCGACGGCACTATTCGTGGCCGGCCCGAAAGATTGGCATCGGGTGGCGAAACTAATGGGCGTCCGTTACGTCATGCTCACCGACGACGCCGGACGTATCCATATGAACCCGGCCATGCAGGCGCGTGTTAAGCTTAAAGCCTTGAATCGCGAAGTGATTATCAGCCAGCCACTCACCTAGAAGCGTCAACCGTATGGATATCAACGGCTTCCTGGCGACCCGGCATTCCACCGACCCGATCGGGTTTGCGCTGGTCTTGGCGCTGACCATTCACGCCTTCCTACTGTTCAGTATCAGCTTCGATGTCTCACGCGAGCGCCCGCCGGCACCCGAGCGGACGCTGGATATCACGCTGGTACAGCCCAAGCCCAAACCCAAGCCGATTGAAAAACCGGATTTTCTGGCGCAACAGGACCAGCAGGGCGGCGGCGATCAGACCCGCAAGGAGCGCCAGACCAGCCCGCTGGGTAATCCGGAGGCTACGCCCAAACCCAAACCGGCGCTGGAGCTGGAGAGATCCGGTGCGCAGGAGATGCAACCGCGTCGGACCGCGGAGATCATCACCACCACCAAAGCGCCGCGCGCGGAGGTGGTTCCACCACCGAAACCCAACGTCAAGGCAAAACCGCGCGCCAAGATCAGCCAGCTGCTGGCCAGCACCCAGCAAGAAATCGACCGACTAACCGCCGAGCTCGACCGACGTTCCTTATCCGCTTCGCGGCAGGATAAGCGCAAGGCGGTAAACGCAAGCACCCAGGAATACAAGTACGCGTCCTATCTCGAGGCCTGGCGTAGCAAGGTCGAGAAAATCGGCAATCTGAACTATCCGGACGAGGCGAAGCGCAACAAGCTATACGGCAACCTGCTGATGCACGTCGCGGTGCGGGCTGACGGCAGCGTGGAACGGATTCGGGTCGTGCGCTCGTCGGGCCACAAGCTGCTCGACGACGCGGCAGTCAGAATCGTCCGCCTGGCCGCGCCGTTTGCCCCGTTCCCGCCGGAAATTCGACAGGAAGTGGACGTGCTCGACATCACACGCACCTGGCAGTTTCTCGACGGCAATTCCCTTTTTTCTGCCAAGTGATCGGCTTGCCGCGCAGAGGATAGCGCAGGATACTGTGCGTATGAGTCAGGCAGATTCCCTAAAGAACCAGTTGCTGATCGCGATGCCGAGCCTTCAGGATCCCAACTTCTCGCGCACCGTGACCTATATCTGCGAACATGGCGACCACGGCGCCATGGGCATCGT
>JASFJQ010000003.1:0-16944 GCA_050121305.1 Chromatiaceae bacterium | reverse complement strand
GAACGCAATGGACTATGGCTGGCCCTGCAGGGAGGCCGCGGGCACGCGCTGGAACATTTCGAAGAGGCGCGCGGACGGGGTGCAGTTGCAGTGATTGCAGAGCCGGGCGACGCATGGGACCGAGATCGTATTGCCAGTCTGTCTGGCGAGGTGCCGGTCATTGCACTGCCGGGGCTGCGTCGCCAGGCGGGAGAGATCGCTGCCCGCTTCTTTGGCCAGGCGGCGCAGGCGATGCGCGTCGTCGGGGTCACCGGCACCAACGGCAAGACCAGTGTCGCGCATTTCCTGGCGCAGGCGTTGTCGACGCGGGTGCCGACCGCAGTGCTCGGCACTGTCGGGAACGGCTTTATCGGCGACCTTCGGCAATCGAGTCACACGACCCTCGATGCAGTGAATCTGCATGCGAATCTGGCCGAGGTGTTTGCCCGCGGTGCGCGTGCAGTGGCTATGGAGGTCTCCTCGCATGCGCTGGATCAGGAACGCGTCGCCGGTGTGCCTTTTCATACCGCCGTATTCACCAACCTGAGCCATGAGCACCAGGATTACCACGGCGATATGCAGGCCTATGGAGATGCCAAGGCGCGTCTGTTTCGCGGTGCTGGCCTGAGCCTTGCCGTGATCAATGTCGACGACCCATTCGGCGCGACCTTGGCCGCCGAGGTGCGTCCGCGCACCTTCACTGTTGCGGTTGGTGGCGGCACCAATCTCACGCGCCTCGGTGACCGTTATCTCCAGCTCAGCCATGTCCAGGCGCGCCCCGACGGGCTGACGATTCGCTTTGACTCGAGTTGGGGCAGCGGTGAACTGCAGAGTCACCTTCTGGGCCGCTTCAATGCCGAGAATCTGGCCCTCGCACTGGCCGTTCTGCTTGCCTGGGACATGCCGCTGGACGCCGCAATGGCTGCGCTGGCACAGGTGCAGCCGGTTGTCGGACGCATGATGATCTTTCTCGCACCGAACAGGCCGCGCGTGGTGGTGGACTACGCCCATACACCGGATGCATTGGAGAAGGTGCTGCGGAGCGCACGGGAGCACGTCGATGGTCGACTGGTCTGCGTGTTCGGCTGTGGCGGCGATCGCGATCCAAGCAAACGGCCGCAGATGGGCGCGGTCGCGCGCCGCCTGGCCGATCGCGTCATTCTGACTGACGATAATCCGCGTTCGGAGGATCCGGCGCAGATCGTCGTCGATATCCTCAGTGGAATCGAGGCCCGCGACACTGTACACATCGAGCACGATCGGGCCACGGCGATTCGGGTCGGCATTGCCGCGGCCGGTGCGAATGACCTGGTCCTGGTGGCCGGCAAAGGGCACGAGGACTATCAGGAAGTGGGCGGACAGCGCATGCCTTTCAGTGATATCGAGCAGGTACAGCAGGCGCTGCACGGAGGAGCCGCATGAGCATGCTGCGGCTTTCCGAACTGGCGAACATCGTTGAAGGCCGAATGGCTGGCGACGATCAATGGTTTGAGGGTGTGAGTACCGATACCCGTCAGCTGCGCCAGGGTGATCTGTTCGTGGCGCTGCGTGGCCCAAACTTTGACGGACACGATTACCTGGCGGCTGCGCGGCAGCGCGGTGCGGCAGGTGCGCTGGTTGAGCGCAGCGAAGCCTGCGACATCGCTACGGTGCAGGTCGCCGATAGCCTGCTGGGCCTGGGACGGCTGGGCCAGCAGTGGCGCCTGCGCAGCAACGCCCGGGTGGTTGCCGTCACCGGGAGCAACGGCAAGACGACTCTGAAAGAGATGATTGCCGCGATCCTTGCATGCCAGGGGCCGGTGTTGGCGACCCTGGGTAATCTGAACAACGCCATCGGTGTCCCACTGACCCTGTGTCGCCTGCGCGACGAGCCCTTTGCAGTGATCGAGCTGGGCGCCAATCATCGCGGCGAAATCGATTACCTCAGCGGGCTGGTGCGTCCGGACGTGGCGGTGCTGAATAACGCCGGTCGCGCCCACCTCGAGGGTTTCGGGAGCCTCGAAGGCGTGGCCCAGGCAAAGGCGGAGATCATCAACGGGCTCGGCGCCGATGGTGTATTCGTATTCAACGCCGATGACCGCTTCGCGGCCATGTGGCGCCAACTCGCCGCTGCACATACGCAGTGCACCTTTGGGGTTGCCAATCCAGCGGATGTCTCCAGCCCCGCGGACGCCTACGAGGTGGTCTGGCAGGCGGGGCGTTTTGCTGCGCGCTTTCCGGTGGTCTGCGCGCAGGGCGAGGTCGAGATCAACCTTCAGCTGGCCGGTGAGCACAACCGGATGAATGCGCTCGCAGCCATTGCCGCGAGTCTGGCTGCCGGAGCCACGCTGGCCCATGCTGCGCAGGGGTTGCGTGACTTGGCGCCGGTCGCCGGCCGTCTTTGCCCACTGCCTGGCGTGAATGGCGCGCGTCTGATCGATGACAGCTACAACGCGAACCCGGATTCAGTGATTGCCGCGCTGCGCGTTCTTGGTGCGGCGCCGGGGCGGCGCACCCTGGTGTTGGGCGATCTGGCCGAACTCGGTGATGATGCCGAGACGTTGCACCGGCAGCTGGGTGTGCAGGCGGCCAAGTTCGGCGTGGACAGGCTGCTGACCGTGGGCGCGTTGAGCGCCCATGCGGGACAGGCATTCGACGGCGAACACCATCATTATCCGGATCGTGCATCACTAATGGATGCCCTGATGACGGCCCTGTCCGAGGAAGACAGCGTACTCATCAAGGGCTCGCGCTCGTCGAACATGGATCAACTGGTCTCCGGACTACGTCTCGAGGATGCCGCATGTTGATCTACCTGGCCGATTATCTGGCACAGTTCGATCGCGGATTTCTGGTGTTCCGCTACATCACACTGCGGACCATCTTGGCCGTACTCACTGCGTTGATCATCTCGTTCCTGATCGGCCCGGCGATGATCCGCCGGCTCAGCCGTTACAACATCGGCCAGACAGTACGTGACGATGGTCCACAGAGTCATTTGTCGAAGTCCGGTACCCCCACAATGGGAGGTGCGCTTATTCTGGTGGCGGTCGCCGTGGCCACGTTGCTGTGGGCCAATCTCGGTAACCGCTACGTCTGGATCGTGCTGCTCACTACACTGGCTTTCGGGGCAATCGGTATGTGGGACGACTACCGCAAGCTCGTGCTCAGGGACGCACGGGGCCTGGCACCGCGCTGGAAGTATCTATGGCAGTCACTGTTTGGCATTGCGGCCGCCCTGGCGCTGTATGGCACCGCTGTACTCCCCGCGGAGACACAACTCCAGTTTCCATTCTTCAAGGATCTTGTGCTGAATCTCGGTCCCGCTTTTGTCGTCTTGAGTTATTTCGTCATCGTGGGCTCCTCGAATGCGGTCAATCTGACCGATGGTCTGGATGGACTGGCGATCCTGCCCACAGTGCTGGTGGCCGGAGCCCTGGCCGTGTTCGCTTATGCGACCGGACACGTCCAGATCGCCGCTTACCTGTTGATTCCGCACCTGCCAGGGGTCGGTGAGTTGACCGTGCTGTGTGGCGCCCTGGTAGGTGCGGGCCTTGGTTTTCTCTGGTTCAACGCCTACCCCGCACAGGTCTTTATGGGCGACGTGGGCGCGTTGGCGCTGGGTGCCGCATTGGGGACCTTGGCGGTCGCGGTACGCCAGGAGATCACGCTGCTGATCATGGGCGGGGTGTTCGTCGTGGAGACGGTGTCGGTGATGTTGCAGGTGGCGTCGTTCAAGTTGACCGGTCGACGCATCTTTCGGATGGCACCGCTGCATCATCACTTCGAACTCAAAGGATGGCCGGAACCTCGTGTCATCGTGAGATTCTGGATCATCACGGTCATTCTGGTGCTGGTCGGGCTGGCCAGCCTGAAGATTCGCTAGGGCATGCACATGGCACAGGCACTGCAAACTGACGGACCGGGTGCCAAGACCCTGATCGTCGGTCTTGGAGCGACCGGGCTGTCGTGCGCGCGCCATCTTGCCAAACAGGGCGTCCAGGTCGCGGTTGCCGACAGCCGCAGCGCACCGCCGGGCCTCGAAGCATTGAACGAGGAGTACCCGGACATCGCAGTATTTCTTGGACCGTTCGACGACCAGCTATTCGACAGTGCGGAATGCCTGGTGGTAAGCCCCGGGATACCGGTGTCGACACCGCAGATTGCCGCCGCGCGGAGGCGCGGTGTACCGGTGATCGGTGACATCGAGCTATTCGCTCGGGCGGCGACTGCGCCGGTGGTGGCGATAACGGGATCCAACGGCAAGAGTACGGTGACTACGCTGCTCGGCCAAATGGCCAGCGCGTGCGGCATCCAGGTCGCCGTTGGCGGCAATCTGGGACAACCGGCACTCGATCTGCTCGACGAATCGGTGGCGCTCTATGTGCTCGAGCTCTCCAGTTTTCAGCTGGAGACTACAGAGGCGCTGCAGCCCGCAGTCGCCACGGTTCTCAACGTCAGCCCGGATCATATGGATCGTTATGCGGACTTGGAGACCTACGCCGCAGCCAAAGCACGCGTCATGCGAAGTGCGGGTGTGGGGGTGTACAACGCCGACGACCCTATTGTCGCGGCGATGAGCGGCGCCGACGATGCATGGTATTTCACCCTCGGCGAATCGCAGAACGACAAGATGCTCGGCGTATGCCCAATCGACGGCAAAGATTATCTGTGCCGCGCGGAACAGCCCTTGCTGGCCGCCGACGAGCTGAAGATACCCGGGCAACACAATCGCGCCAATGCGTTGGCGGCGCTCGCCATGGGGACTGCACTGGGGCTGGATCTGAATGCCATGCTCAAGGTGTTGCGGAATTTTCGGGGACTGCCGCATCGCACGGAGTTTGTCGCCGAGATCGATGCTGTCCGCTGGTACGACGACAGCAAGGGTACCAATGTCGGTGCGTCGATCGCCGCGCTGCAGGGGCTCGATCGGGGTGATGAGACGCGCACGGTGCTGATCGCTGGAGGCGACTGCAAAGGCGCTGATTTTACCCCGCTTGCGCCTGTCTTGGCGCGATGTGCGCGTGCATTGGTACTGCTGGGTCGTGATGCAGCTGCGGTGGCCGCGATCGTGCCCGCGGCGCTGGCCACGGTGCACGCCGCAGACATGGATGATGCCGTGGCCAAGGCTGCAGGTCTCGCCCGGCGCGGAGACCGCGTGTTGCTCTCGCCGGCCTGCGCCAGCTTTGACATGTTCGAGGGTTACGCGCAGCGCGGCGATCGTTTCAAGCAGGCGGTAAGGAGGCTGGCATGACGAGCATCATGGCCCGACCGCGTAGTGGTACCGATCTGCGTCTACCGGGCATGGACAGTACGCTGCTGACCGCTGTGGTCGTGCTGGCGGGTTTCGGAATCGTAATGGTTGCCTCGGCCTCAATGCACCTTGGCGAGCCCGATGGCGACATCCTGCGCTACGTCAATCGCCATCTGTTCGCGCTGGCACTCGGAATACTTGCCGCCTGGATGGTCTATCAGACACCGACGCATTGGTGGCACAAGTCCAGCACGATGCTGTACTTTCTCGGTTTGGTACTGCTGCTGCTGGTGTTCGTGCCTGGACTCGGGCGTGAGGCCAATGGTGCCCAGCGTTGGGTCGCGGCGGGTCCATTGAGTCTGCAGACGTCGGAGTTCATGAAGGTCTTTATCGTCCTTTACATGAGCAGTTATCTGGTACGCCGGCAGTTGGAAGTGGCGCATTCCCCTTGGGGCTTCGTCAAGCCCATTCTCTTGCTCCTGTTGGCGTGCTCGCTATTGATGCTGCAGCCCGACTTCGGCACCACAGTCGTGCTTCTGATGACGGCATTTGGCATGTTGTTCCTGGGCGGCGCGCCGCTGTGGCAGTTCGCGCTGCTGGTGGTACTCGCAATCGGATCGCTACTGGCCCTGGTGTGGGTTTCGCCATACCGCCTCGAGCGAGTGACATCGTTCCTCAATCCCTGGGAGCATGCGCAGGATTCCGGTTATCAGTTGGCACAGGCGTTGATCGCCTTTGGGCGTGGCGAATGGACCGGTGTGGGGCTGGGCAATGGCATCCAGAAACAGTTTTATCTGCCGGAGGCGCACACCGATTTCGTGATGGCGGTAGTCGGGGAAGAGTTCGGGCTGTTCGGTACGCTGCTGGTTATCTGCATGTTCGGATTGATCGTCTGGCGCAGCTACGCGATCGGCGCACATGCCGAGCGGCGCGGTGACCGTTATGCGGCCTACGTTGCCTATGGCCTCGGTCTTTGGCTCGGTATGCAGGCATTCATCAATATCGGCGTCAATGTAGGTTTGTTGCCGACCAAGGGTCTGACGCTGCCGTTTCTGAGCTACGGCAGCAACAGCATAATCGTGTGCTGTATCGCTGTCGGCATGCTGCTGCGGGTGCGCTTTGAGAACCGTGTCGGTACGGATGACAAGGAAGGCCAGTGGCAGCGCGTATAACCATTATGGCCGGCGGTACCGGCGGACATGTTTTTCCGGCCCTGGCGGTTGCGCACGAGTTGACCGCGCGTGGTTGGAAGGTGAGCTGGTTGGGCACGCCAAACAGTTTTGAATCTCGCGTGGTACCGCTGCAGGGATTCGAGCTCGATACCATCGCGGCGCATCGGCTACGTGGTCAGGGTCTGCTAAAGGCTCTGCTCGCACCGCTCTATCTCGTTCGCGCGATGCTGCAGGCCTGGCAGGTACTGCGGCGTCGTCGCCCGCAGGTCGTGTTGGGGATGGGGGGGTTCGTTACCGGGCCCGGCGGCCTGGTGAGTCGAGTGCTGCGCCTGCCGCTGGTTATCCATGAGCAAAATGCTATCCCCGGGTTGACCAACCGTTGGTTGGCGCGGGTTGCCACGCGGGTCCTCGAGGCCTTTCCCGGCAGTTTCCCGGCGGCCGTGCGGGCGCACGCTACCGGCAACCCGGTACGCGAGGACATCGCCTCTCTGCCGCAGCCAGCGAGGATCGCGGCGGATCGTCCGCTGCATCTGCTGGTAATGGGCGGCTCATTGGGCGCCCAGGCATTGAATGAGGCATTGCCCGGTGCGCTGGCCAAGATCGAACCGTCGCACCGGCCGCAGGTGCGGCACCAGGCTGGGCGCGGCAAGGCCGAGACCACGCGTGCGGCCTATCAGGCATATGCGGTCGGCGCCGAGGTAAGCGAGTTTGTCGACGACATGGCCGCCGCCTATCGCTGGGCGGATCTGGTGATCTGTCGCGCGGGCGCGCTGACGATCGCTGAACTGATGGCCGCCGGGCGGGCGGCGGTGCTGGTCCCTTATCCTTTTGCAGTCGATGACCATCAGACGGTCAACGCCCGTTTTCTCACCGATCAAGGCGCGGCGTATCTGCTGCCGCAGAACGAGCTAACCACCGAGCGTTTGGCGGCGGTGCTCAGCAGGCTGCTCGGTGACCGTGCCGAGCTGCATACCCTGGCACAGGCAGCGCGTCGACTGGCCAGGCCCGATGCGACACGGCGGGTCGCGGATGTCTGCGAGCAGGTGATCGCATGAGTGAACTGCCGATGACGACCCCGCGTTATGCTGCCGAGACCATGGGACGGGTTCGCCGTCTGCATTTTGTCGGCATCGGTGGCGCCGGTATGAATGGTATCGCGCAGGTCATGCTGAACCTGGGCTACGAGGTGTCCGGTTCGGACATTCGACAGAACGCTGCCACTGGACGGCTGGTGGAACAGGGCGCGCAGGTCTACATAGGTCATAGCGCCGAGCAGGTGACCGGTGCGGACGCGGTGGTCATTTCCAGTGCGGTCGACGATGACAATCCAGAGATCATTGCCGCGCGGGCGCAGCGGATCCCGGTCGTACCGCGCGCCGAGATGCTGGCCGAGATCATGCGTTTCCGTTACGGCATTGCGGTTGCCGGCACGCATGGCAAGACAACCACGACCAGTCTGATCGCCAGCCTGCTGATCGAGGGCGGTCTGGATCCGACCTATGTCATCGGCGGCCTGCTGAATGCGCGCGGCAGTTATGCCCACCTCGGTGAAGGCGAGGTGCTGGTTGCCGAGGCGGACGAGAGTGATGCCTCCTTCCTCTATCTGCAGCCGATGCTGGCAGTGGTCACCAATGTCGACGAAGATCATATGGTCACCTATGGCAATGACTTTGAGCGCCTACGTGCGACCTTTCTGGAGTTCTTGCATCACTTGCCATTCTACGGACAGGCGGTGATGTGCATCGATGATCCCAACGTATGCGATCTCTTGCCGGAGGTCACACGCAAGGTCACGACCTATGGCACCAGGGACGAAGCCGATGTGCGCGCAGACGACATTGTGCAGAGGCGCATGCAGACGCACTTTACGGTGCGGATGCATGGTCAGAGTTTCCCGGTGGTTCTGAACTTGCCAGGGCGCCACAACGTGCTGAACGCTCTGGCCGCGATTGCGGTAACGAACGAGCTGGGTGTGAGCATTTCAGCCATGCAATCGGCACTCGCCGGATTCAAGGGCATCGGACGCCGCTTTCAAGCTACGTCTGGTTGCCGGGTCGGTGACTGCGAATTCATGTTGGTCGATGACTATGGCCATCATCCGCGCGAGGTGGCCGCGACTCTCGAGGCGGTGCGTGCCGGGTGGCCCGGACATCGACTGCTGCTCGCCTTTCAACCGCACCGTTACAGCCGTACGCATGATGCCTTCGAGGACTTTGTCGCGGTCTTGTCACAAGTCGATGTACTGGTACTGACAGAGGTGTACGCGGCCGGCGAGGCTCCAATCGCCGGTGCTGATGGACGCGCGCTGAGTCGCGCAATCCGCGCGCGCGGGCACGTGGACCCGGTATTCCTGGAGGACGTCGTGGAACTGCCGGCGATACTGGCCGATATCGTCGCGGACGGTGACATCGTGATCACCATGGGGGCCGGCAACATAGGCACCGTGGCGATGACTATGGCGGAACAGCTTTGTTCACGAGGCGGAAAATGACCTTGGCCGGTCTCTGTGGACAGCACACCGGGCTGCGCAAGTCCGCGCAGCTGGCACGGTTCACCTGGCCCACGGAATGGCGATGATGACAGTACCCAACCAACCGTTGTTGCGCGGTGAGCTGCGCTTCGATGAGCCGCTCAAGCGCTACAACAGCTGGCGAGTCGGCGGCGCTGCAACGCAGCTTTACCTGCCGGCCGACAGCGATGATCTGGCAGTTTTTCTGCGCACGCTACCGGGTGATGAGCCGCTGCTCTGGCTCGGGTTGGGCAGCAATCTGTTGATTCGCGATGGTGGTTTCAACGGCACCGTCATCGGGTTGCAGGGGCGCCTCAATGAATTGCGAATAAACGGCAGCGAGGTAGCGGTCGATGCGGGGGTGGCCTGTGCGAAGGTCGCCCGTGAATGTGCGCGTGCGGGTCTGGCCGGCGCCGCGTTCCTGGCCGGCATCCCAGGCACCATGGGTGGTGCTCTGGCCATGAATGCCGGTGCATTTGGGGGTGAGACTTGGTCGATCGTTCGTACGGTGGACACGATCGACAGACGCGGCGTGATTCGCCGGCGGGACCCGAATGAGTACCGAATCGGTTACCGCGAGGTGGTTCGCCCAGGCGAGGAATGGTTCCTCTCTTGTGCCTTGGGGCTTGCGCCGGGAGACGGCGAGGCCGAACAGTTGGCGATTCGCAGGCTGCTCGAACGACGTGCTGCGACGCAGCCGACTGGGCAGCCGAGCTGCGGTTCGACGTTCCGCAATCCCCCCGGCGACTTTGCGGCGCGATTGATCGAGGCCAGCGGGCTCAAGGGTTTCCGCATCGGCGGCGCCGAGGTCTCGACGAAGCACGCGAATTTCATCATCAACACCGGTGACGCTAGCGCGGCCGACATCGAGCAACTAATTCTCTATGTCCAGGCGGAGGTAGGGCGTCGCCAAGGTGTGCACCTGAAGGCCGAGGTGCACATGGTGGGAGAGCCATGATGAAACTCAGAGCCAGCGACTTTGGCAGGGTTGCAGTCCTCATGGGTGGTTGGGCCGCTGAACGCGAGGTATCTCTCGTGAGCGGCCAAGCAGTGCTCGACGGACTGTTAAGGCGCGGCGTGGATGCGCAGGGTATCGATGTGGGCAGGGATGTGTTGCAGCGCCTGGCGGATGGCCGCTACGACCGTGTGTTCAACGTCTTGCACGGCCGTGGTGGCGAGGATGGCGTAATCCAGGGTGCTCTGGAGATCCTCGGGCTGCCCTACACCGGCAGCGGTGTAATGGGTTCGGCAATCGCCATGGACAAGTACCGGACCAAGCTATTGTTACAGGCGCTCGGACTGCCGACGCCGGGGTTTGCGATCATCAATGGCGAAGATGATATCCCGGCCGCCTGCGAGCTGGGTTTTCCGCAGATGGTCAAACCGGCGCTTGAGGGTTCGAGTATCGGCATGGCACGCGCAGACGATCCCGATCAGTTGCGCGCGGCCTGGGCCGCGGCGGCAAAATACGACAGCCATGTGATGACCGAGTGCTGGATCAGTGGCGCCGAGTACACGGCTGCGATCCTTGGCCGCGATCCACTGCCGTTGATCAAGCTCGAGACGGCACATGCCTTCTACGACTACGACGCCAAATACGTCGCCGACGATACCCGTTACTTGATCCCCTGCGGCCTGGATCAGGCGAATGAGGCGCGGCTACAGGCGCTGGCACTGCGGGCCTTCGATGCCGTCGGCGCCAGTGGTTGGGGGCGCGTGGACATCCTGACCGATGGCGAAGGACATCCTTGGCTGATCGAAGTGAACACCGTGCCGGGGATGACCGGCCACAGTCTGGTGCCGATGGCGGCCAAGGCGATCGGCATCGATTTTGATGAGCTGGTCTGGCGCATCCTGGCGCAGACGCTGGAGGCCGCGTGATGACAGCCAGGCGGCAGAGACGCATTCAACCGCTGCGCAAGGCGTCGCATCGCAAGCACTTACCGAGGCTGCTCGGCGCCGTCCTGACCCTCTGCCTGGTAGGGGGTGCGGTTGCGTCTGTCTATCACATGCTGTCGCAGCCAGGGTATTTGCCGCTGCGCGTGGTCGAGGTGAAAGGCGACTTCCGGCACCTCGAGACCGGGCATCTCGAACGCAGTGTCATCGACGCCATCGACGGAGGTTTCTTCAGCTGTGATATGCAGAAGCTGCGCGCTGCCGTGCTGGCGATACCTTGGGTCGAAGACGTAAGCATTCGGCGCGTCTGGCCGGACAAACTCAGCATGCTGGTGACCGAGCAGGTGCCGCTGGCACGCTGGGGTGAAGATGCCCTGATCAGCGTTCGTTCCCGGATATTCCGGCCCTCGGCACTCGGAGAGTACGCTGGCCTGGTCAAACTCAGCGGTCCTGCTGGCAGCGAGGACCGCGTGGTCGTTTTCTTCCAGGCGATCGTCTCGGCGGCCAGGGCCCGGAACCTGCGCATCCGCGAGGTGCAGTTGGACGAGCGTCGCCATTGGTGGGTGCGATTTGCTGACGGCCTCACCCTGTCGGTAGGGCGCGAGGATGTCGAGAATCGCCTGGCGCAGTTCTTTCGGGTCTATCCCAAGCTGATCGCAGATCCACAGCGTCGACCGGAGCGCATTGATATGCGCTATGCGCATGGTTTTGCCGTGCGCTGGCAGGAGCTGGATGCGGATGCGGGCGAATTGGAGGCGCAGGATAAAGTCTGATGGTCAAGCGCACTGACAAGAACATCATCGTTGGTCTGGATATCGGCACCTCTAAGGTCGTTGCCATAGTCGGGGAGGTGAGACAGGACAACGAGATCGAGATTATCGGGATTGGATCGCATCCGTCGCGTGGGCTTAAGAAAGGTGTCGTGGTCAACATCGAGTCGACCGTGCAATCGATTCAACGCGCGGTCGAAGAGGCCGAGCTCATGGCCGGGGTAGAAATCGATTCCGTCTTTGCGGGAATTGCGGGGAGCCATGTCTCGAGCCTGAATTCACATGGCATCGTTCCGATCAAGGACGGCGAGGTATCGCATGCCGATGTGGAACGCGTCATCGATGCGGCACGCGCGGTGGCCATTCCGGCTGATCAGAAGATCCTGCATATCCTGCCACAGGAATTCATTATCGATAACCAGGAAGGCATCCATGACCCAGTCGGTATGTCCGGCGTGCGCCTCGAGGCGCGGGTCCACATGGTGACTGGCGCGGTGAGTGCAGCCCAGAACATTGTCAAATGCGTGCGGCGCTGTGGCCTCGAGGTCGAAGATCTGATCCTCGAACAACTGGCTTCGAGCTATTCGGTGCTCGAGGACGACGAAAAAGATCTCGGTGTATGTCTGGTCGACATCGGGGGTGGCACAACCGATATCGCGGTATTCACGGGCGGCTCTATTCGCCATACGGCAGTCATCCCGATTGCCGGCGATCAGGTGACCAACGATATCGCGGTCGCCCTGCGCACACCGACACAGCACGCAGAAGAGATCAAGTTGAAATACGCCTGTGCGCTCACTCAGCTTGCCAGCGCGGACGAGACCATCGAGGTCCCGAGTATCGGCGATCGGCCGCCGCGGCGTTTGTCGCGCCAGACGCTTGCCGAAGTGGTGGAGCCGCGCTACGAGGAGCTGCTCACGCTGATACAGGCGGAACTACGCCGCTCCGGCTATGAAGACTTGGTCGCCGGCGGTGTCGTATTGACTGGCGGCAGTTCGAAGATGGAGGGTCTGATCGATCTCGCAGAAGAGGTTTTTCACATGCCGGTCAGGCTGGGCATCCCCCAGTACGTCACCGGCCTGGTCGACGTGGTTCGCAATCCCATTCATGCCACGGGCGTGGGATTGCTTTTGTTTGGACATCGAAACCGGGCGATGCACGTGCCCGAGTTTTCTGGCGGTGGTGGGATGAAATCGGTCTGGAACCGGATGAAGAGCTGGTTTCAGGGAAACTTTTAATCAGATTGTATCGAGCCCCGTTGGGGGCAGGTCTGCAGCAGGAGATGAGCGAGATGTTTGAGTTGATGGACGTAGACAGTCAAAACGCAGTGATCAAAGTCATCGGTGTCGGCGGCGGTGGAGGCAACGCCATAAACCACATGTTGCGTTCCAATATCGAGGGTGTGGAGTTTATCTGCGCCAATACGGATGCCCAGGCACTGCGCAGCACCGAGGTGCGTACGGCACTGCAGCTGGGTTCCAACGTGACGCGCGGACTCGGCGCAGGGGCCAATCCTGATCGCGGCAGCGAGGCGGCCATGGAGGACCGCGATCGGATCTGCGAGGCATTGGAGGGCGCGGATATGGTCTTCATAACCGCTGGTATGGGTGGCGGAACCGGAACCGGTGCCGCACCTGTGGTGGCCGAGGTGGCCAAGGATTTGGGTATCTTGACCGTGGCGGTCGTTACCAAGCCGTTCAGTTTTGAGGGTGGCAAGCGCATGCGAATTGCCGAAGACGGCATCGCCAGACTCTCTGAGCACGTCGACTCGCTGATCACAATCCCGAACGAGAAACTGCTCTCGGTGTTGGGTAAGACCACATCGCTGCTGGACGCCTTCAAGGCCGCCAACGATGTACTGCTGAATGCAGTGCAGGGTATCGCCGAATTGATCACCAAACCTGGCCTGATCAATGTCGACTTCGCGGATGTGCGCACGGTGATGGCCGAGATGGGTCTCGCCATGATGGGAACCGGAAAGTCGACCGGTGACCAGCGTGCCCGCGAGGCGGCCGAGCTGGCGATCCGCAGTCCGCTCCTTGAGGATGTCAACTTGTCGGGTGCACGTGGGATCCTGGTAAACATCACCGCGGGCCTGGATCTCGCAATAGGCGAGTTTGATGAAGTGGGGAACACTGTGAAGGAGTTCGCGCGAGACGATGCGACGGTCGTCGTCGGAACGGTGATTGATCCGGACATGGTCGACGAGATGCGGGTCACAGTCGTTGCGACCGGCCTGGGTGAGGAAGAGCCGGCGGCCCTGAGGCAACCCGAGGTGGAGATCAAGCCGGTGCGTTTGATCAACAACGATGCGCTGGATCCGGAAGAACTCGATTACACTTCGCTCGAAGTACCGACCAACATCCGGCGAAGCCCGAAATCCGCCAACGAGTTTGTAAAGTCTGCAGAGGGTAAGGACATGGAGTATCTTGACATCCCGGCCTTTCTGCGCCGCCAGGCGGATTGATCAGGTCTGATTCCGTGGCTAAGCCATTAAAGGGCGGAACATTTTTGCTTGATCCGGGTTGCGGAAACGACGAAAATCAGGGTAATCCCTAAGGAGCGATCGGGGAGGTGCAGCAAGGCGGCGTCGTTGAAAAACTGCGATATTGAGCGCTTAAGCAGCTGAAAATTAACGGAATATCGACTCGGGGAGTCCACGTCGATGATAAAGCAGCGCACCTTGAAAAATGTAATCCGCGCCACCGGGGTGGGACTCCACACGGGGGAAAAGGTCTTTTTGACCCTACGCCCGGCAGCGCCCGACACCGGGATTGTGTTCCGTCGCGACGATCTGGAATCGCCCCTGGATATCCCGGCGAGGGCCGAAAACGTCGGCGACACGCGGTTGTCGACCACGCTGGCGAAAGACGGCGTGCGGATTTCGACGGTCGAGCACCTGTTGTCGGCCTTTGCCGGACTCGGCATCGACAATGCCTATGCCGATGTCAGCGCGCCAGAAGTACCGATCATGGACGGCAGCGCGGGGCCGTTCGTGTTCCTTATTCAGTCGGCGGGCGTCGAAGAGCAGAACGTCGCCAAGCGCTTCATCCGAATCCGCAAGACACTAGAGGTCAGAGACGGCGATAAGATCGCGCGTTTCGAGCCGTTCGACGGGTTCAAGGTGAGCTTTGGGATCGACTTCGACCATCCGGCGATGAGCGATGAAAGTCGACGCTCTGAGATCGATTTTTCGTCTACGTCGTTCGTAAAGGAGGTCAGCAGGGCGCGCACCTTCGGCTTCCTGCGCGAGATCGAGACCTTGCGTGAAAACGGTCTGGCGCTCGGCGGTAGCATGGACAATGCCATCGTCGTCGACGATTTCCGCGTGCTCAATGAGGACGGTCTTCGCTACGGAGACGAGTTCGTCAAACACAAGATCCTGGATGCTATCGGAGATCTCTACCTGCTGGGGCACAGTCTGATAGGCGCGTTCTTTGGGTATAAATCTGGCCATGAACTCAACAATCGTCTCCTCAAGGCACTGATCGCGCAGCCGGATGCCTGGGAGGAGGTGACTTTCGCCGAGGCGGAGCGGGCGCCGATATCCTTCATGAAGCCTGCGCACGTTTCTTGACAACTAATTGATTGCGCTACTTTTTGACGGCCAGAGCCAAGCGCTCTAATGCGGCGCGCAGCTGCAAATGGTTGGTATCCTCCGCGCTATCGTGGATAATTGAGGCCGCTACAGCAGAGCGCTTTGCAGGTTTGTGACGCGGCCCACAGGATTCGCGTTCCACCAGTACCTTGACCGTGACCGACGTCAGTTCGTTGTGATCAGGGCGCAACAGACCCAACAGCTCAGGCGCCAGATAGCGCAGTCGCGTCGCCCATATCGGCGAGTCGACGTGCAGGACCAACAGGCCCTCACGAATCTGCGCGGCGCGGCAATGTAGCGCCAGGTCAGCAGGCAGTGAACGGCGAATCTGGTTGAGGAGCGCGCCTCGTGCGCGGATCTCGCGCTCGAGAAACTCGAGCGTGGGCTTGTCCTTTAGAAGTTGGCGAACCGACTTGGGGCTGCGGGCCATAGCGGGGTCTCTCAGCGCGGAGTCAACCGCCTAAGGGTACACCTTTGGCGGTCGATAAATCCTAATGGCCGGCGAGCAGACAATATGAAAATCATATTCCTATCCGACAGCTGTCGACGCACTGCCAGTCTTGACCTCTGCCTTGCCAGGACTGTGTTGGTGGGTGGACTGGTCCTGGCTTGTGCCACCGCCGCGGGTCTTTGGGGTGGCTTCTTGATGGGTCAACGGAGTGCGGAACCACCTATCGGGGTGGATGTCGCGTCGACAGAGATCCTGTCGCTGCTGGAGGCCGAACGGCAGGCGATCGCCGATGCCCGATCACGGCAGCGAGCGCATACTGACGTCCTGGCGCTGCGGATCGCCGAGATGCAGGGACACCTGATGCGCCTGAACGCGCTGGGCGACCGTCTCGTGGAGGTCGGTAAACTGGACAAGGAAGAGTTCGATTTTGCGTCATCCCCGCCAGTTGGCGGTGTCGACGATACCCTGTCGGGCGAGACGGAGGACATCATGGAACTCGGCGCCGAAATGAGCCGCATCTCGGCGCTGCTTGACGATCGTGAGGAAAAACTGGCGGCGATGGAGCAGTTGTTGACCAACCGCGAACTCATGGCGGCAATCAAGCTATCGGGTCGGCCGGTCAAGAAGGGTTGGATGTCCTCGGCCTATGGCAAGCGCACCGATCCCTTCAAAGGCAAGAAGTCCTTCCACCGGGGCCTCGATTTCGCGGGCAAGCCCGGCGCCGATGTGATTGCCGTGGCGAAGGGTGTCGTCTCCCGTTCGGAGAAGGTCGACGGTTACGGCAATGTGGTCGAAATCAGACATGCCAACGGCTATTCCACGCTCTATGCGCACAACAAAGAAAACCTGGTGAAAGTCGGGGATGTGGTCAGCAAGGGTCAGACCATTGCGCTGCTGGGCAGCACCGGCCGATCCAGTGGGCCGCACGTGCACTTCGAGGTGCATCGCGACGGCAAGCACCATAATCCGCTGCGCTTTGTGGGTAAGCCCTAGCGCGCTCGCGCCCTGCCTGAACACCCGCTGCGGCGGGTTTTTTCGTTGCCTCCACCGCGTTCCAGAGCCCGATTGAGTTATCATTCCGGGCTTTGTTTTCCAGCCTGTTGGAGAAGGTCCTAGGTTAATGCTCAACAATCTCGTCAAGAAGGTCTTCGGTAGCCGAAACGAACGGCTGGTGAAGCGCATGCTCAAATCGGTGGAGCAAATCAACGTGTTGGAGCCGGCTTTGGTCGAACTCAGCGACGATGCGTTGGCCGCGAAGACTGTCGAGTTTCGCGAGCGATTGGCGAAAGGCGAAAGCACCGAGCAATTGCTCCCGGAGGCCTTTGCAGTGGTCCGC
>JASFJQ010000002.1:0-18245 GCA_050121305.1 Chromatiaceae bacterium | reverse complement strand
GCTCGGCTTCTTCAATGTCCTGATCGGCATGGCGTTCTTTCTTGAGGGCCTGGAGTTGGCGCTGTTCCCGCTCGGCAAACTGATGGCGATTCAACTGACCGATCCGTCGTTCATCGCGGACATGACCCATCATGTCGATAGCCTGGGTTGGTGGGACTACCGCTGGGTCTACCTGTTTGCGTTCGCGATCGGATTCTCGACCACCATCGCCGAACCCGCGCTGCTCGCCGTCGCGATCAAGGCGCACCAGGTCTCCGCCGGCGGCATTGGGGTGATGGGGCTGAGGGTCGCGGTGGCGCTCGGGGTTGCGATCGGGATCACGCTGGGAACCTTTCGAATCGTCAGCGGCACGCCGCTACACTGGTACATTATCGCCGGCTATATCATCGTCGTGGTGCAGACATTTTTCGCGCCGCGGGTCATTATCGCGCTGGCCTATGACTCTGGCGGCGTCACTACCTCTACGGTGACGGTGCCGCTGGTCGCGGCGCTCGGCCTGGGGCTCGCCAGCACGGTACCTGGGCGCAGCACACTGCTGGATGGCTTCGGGCTCATAGCTTTTGCCAGCCTTGTTCCGATGATCACAGTGATGGCCTATGCGCAGCTTTCTGAATGGCGCGCCTCGCGTGCGGACAGATCGAACTGAGGAGTAACTGCAATGCATTTCAAACTGTTGATTGCCTTTGTCGACGACAGCAAGACAGACGCGGTGATCAAGGCGGCGCGCCATGCCGGCGCCACCGGCGCCACCGTGCTCAACAATGCGCGCGGCGAGGGCTTGATCGAGGCCAAGACATTTTTCGGGCTATCGCTGGACACCCAGCGCGACATGGTGCTGCTGCTGGTGGAGGAACACCTGGCACGGCAGATCCTCGAAGATATCGCACGCGCCGGCGAGTTTGAATCCAAACCCGGCTCCGGCATTGCGATCCAGATCGATGTCGAAGACGCCGTCGGCGTCACCGGCCAAGTTGAAAAGCTTCATGAAATCGTAGAGGAAGAGATATGAACAAGCCGGAACTGGTCCGCGTAAGGGACGTGATGAAGGTCGAGTTCGACGTCGTCGACGGGCTTGCCACTGTCGCCGATGCGCTGCGCGACATGGCGCATGTCAACAGCAAGGCGCTGATCGTCTTGAAACGCCATGACGACGACGAATTGGGAATTGTCGAACTGGAAGACATCGCGACCGAGGTACTGGCCAAAAACCGCGCCCCGGAGCGCGTCAATGTCTATGAGATCATGAACAAACCGCTGATCGGCGTGGACCCCGCAATGGACATACGCTATTGCGCGCGCCTGTTCGAGCGCTACCGCTTGAATCGTGCAGCGGTGATAGAGAACCGCGATGTCATTGGCATCGTCAGCTATGCCGATATCGTGATCAAGGGGATGAAGCGGCTGATGCTGACGTGACATCGGTGGAGACCGCCGGCCCCCTATGCAGGCAAGCCTGCATATCTCACCGTTTTTCGTAACGAGGCCGCCGAGACGCAGTCCTGGCGGCGTGCACGGAGTGGAAGACGGTGAAGGCGTAGCCGACACTACGTCGAACCGGCTGCAAAGAGTACGCGCCGTCAGGGCGAGGGTATCGGGGGCCGCAGCAGGAAATCGGTGAGATATGCAGGCTAGAGGGCGCGGACCAGCTCCAGGACCTGTTCCGCGTGGCCCTTGGGTTTGACGTCGTGGATGGCATGCCGCAGCCTGCCGTCGGCGTCGACGACGAACGTCGAGCGTACGATGCCCATCCGCTTCTCGCCGTTCTTTTCTTTTTCCTGCCATACGCCGTAGGCCTGGCATAGCTGGCCCTCGACATCTGCCAGGAGGCGCACGTTCAGGCCATACTTATCCCGAAACGCGGCGTGGCTGGCACAGGTATCCTTGCTGACGCCGATCACCGCGACACCGAGGTCTTCGAAGTCGCTCATCAGCTCGGTGAACTCGAGCCCCTCCATGGTGCAGCCCGGGGTGTCGTCCTTGGGGTAGAAATAGATCACATAAGGTTTACCGTCGAGGCTCGCACTGTCCGTCATGGCCATATCGGCATCGGGCAGGACAAACGCAGGGGCCGGGTCTCCAACGTTCAGCATGGGATTCTCCGCGCTGGCTTGTGATCTCGCCAAAATGTAGGTCGCCGACTGTGTGCCGTCAACTGGCCTCGTCCTGAGACAAACCGACATGTCGGAGCAGTGCGCGCAGCGCTGCCTCCAGGTCGCGGCGGCCTCGCAATGCGTAACTTTCGCAGACGCGCCGCACCGGCTGATGCTGAAGCTGCCAGGCGATCAGCGGCGCCAGTGATTCCGGCGGCACGGCGCCAGCGGCCGCGACGTCTACCAGCGCCTTCCAGATCAGCGCCTCGGCAGTCGCCGGCTGGCGTCCGCCTGCGGCGACTCGCCCCAGATCCCGCCGGTCTGCCGCAGACAGTGCGAGATCTGCGCAATCTCGCCCTTGCAGGAGCCGGGCACCCAGGGCAGCGTCGAGTGTGCTCAGACTGCCACCCAGTGCCCACGGCAGCTGGTTGCGGAAACGCCGGCAGGCCTGTGTCGTGAGCGCAGCACCGCGTTCATTGAGCCCGCGCAACATCAACAGCGAGTGCAGGGCGCTGGCGGGATCGACGCGGATGCCGCAACGCGCCGGGAAGAACCCCACCGACTGCCAGAACTGCAGCAGCGGCGGATCGACGCCATAGGCACAGCCCAGAAGATCGAAACGCGCAGACAACGCCCAGTCGGCGACCGATTTGATGAGCCGGGTCGCCACACCCCGACGTCGCCGCTGCGGATGCACAGCCAGTCGCTGCACCCGCAGCAATCGACAGCGCAAGATATCCTCCAGACCCGCATGTACGGCCAAGGACTGCGGCAACAGGTGCCCGCGCGGGCGACGCGCACCGGCCGCGACCCGCGCGGCCATCGCCTCATCGAGATCGCCCTCGATGAGCGCCATCAACACACCCACCACTGCGTGGCGCTGCCGCGCGACCCAGAGTTCTACCACCGGATTGTCGAGTAGCTGCCGCAGATCAGAGGGTCGCGTCTGATAGTGGGCACTGACCAACAACCCGAACACCTCGCGCAGCAGCGGCTCATCGGTGGCCAGCTCGGCTACATCGAGCTTTTCGATGGTTAGCGCGACGCCTGCGTCCTGGGTGCTCAGGTCGACCAGGTCCGTATCGAGCAGAAAGGCGGTATTGATCAGCGCCTCGAGCGGATCATCGAGCGCCCAGCGCACCGGCGCTCGCAACCGCAGCCCCCGCCATTGCGGCATGCCGAGCGTCAACCGGTCACGGAAACGCAGCTCGAATCCGCGCCCACTCCCTTCATAGCCATGTACGGTAGAGGCGAACACCAAACGGTTATTGTGTTGCATCAGCGTCGTCAGCACCGCGACCGGGATCGCCGCCGCCTCGTCGACCATGACCAGGCCAAGCGGCTGCGCTGCGTCTGCCGCGCAATCGGAGGGCAGTCGGAAACACAGCCAGCCAGCGCCGATCGCGGTATCCGCGACCTGGCGTGAATCCAGCCCCGCAGCGCGCTGCGCATGCGCAAACAACGTGGCGACTGCACGACGATGCGCCGCCACGACGGTGACCCGCGCCCATCCGGCCAGCAAGAGTCGCGCAGCCGCAATACCCAACGCGGTGGACTTGCCGCGCCCGCGGTCGGCGGTGATGACCAGGGGCCGGCGTGCATGACCCAGGGCAACGCGTTGCACCGCAGCCACCGCGGCCTCTTGATCCTGATTCAATGTCAGTTCCTGCGCGGCTGGTGGTGCCGGGCGCAACGCCGGCCCATCGTCGGGCGTCACCGCGAGCACGGCACCATGTGTCCGCCAAATCCGTTGCAGGCGATCGAGGAAAAGGCCGCGCATGTCGCGCGCGGTGTATGGATAACCGGCGAACCGCCCGCAGTCCGGATCGACGAAGGCTGCCCAATCCGCCAGGCGCGGCGCCAGCACTACGCAGTCACCGCCGCCGCGCAGCGTGCCCGGCAGTGCAGCGAACGCGTCCGGGTGCAGACCGTCAAACATGTTGAGAACCAACAATCGGCATTCGCCGCCCAGATAGCGAACGGCATGCTCAGCGCGTATCGCAGCGATCCCGGATGATGGACGGCTCGCCGCCACCCACAGCACATCGGCGCTGTCGGTGGTAACGAGCTGGCGCACCACCCAGTGCTCGCATGCCTCCCGTTCGCCGGTCACCAGCACCAGCCTGCGCGCCGCCCGGACCGCTATTCCGACCAAAAGAAGGGTTCCTGATAATGTGCCGTGCTGCGCGCTGATGCCTGCATCCGTGCCTGTACGCGGGCCACCCGGATCAGGTGCTCGTTCATGGTCTTCGGATACAGCCGGAAGAGACGCGCCAGCGCGGGACCTCGGCGAGCGGGATGGTCTCATCCGGCAGCAGGCTATCGAGCAGCACCAGCGGTCTACGAGTCTGCGCATCCAGCAGCCAACACTCGAGGCGATCCTGCAACGCGAACGGAACCTGTCCGGCAAAGGCCTGAGCGCCCCAATCAGCGGTTCGCCGATGCGCTCGATCAGGTGGCCGGCGGCGGTTCCGCGCACCATCGCACGCCGCAGGCCGGTGTCGACGGACCAGGTACCGAAGCGCACCTCCGAGAGGCCGGAATGGGCGAGGATGTCGGGGTGTGCGGCATACAGTATCCAGTGCACACCATCCGTGCTCTCGGCTTCGCCGGCACCGACCCGGATAATCTGCAACATACCCTGGAACGGCGCCATGATGCGCCGCGCAAGACACTCGACCATCATGGGCCGATAGCGGCGGGGCGGGCAAATGGCCCACGCAGATCGCGGGCTGCCGGTGAGCTGACGCACGGGTACTGGGCCATATCGACTGCGGTGCCATCCTGCTGATTTGATTCGCTCCCAGCGATTTTCGCCTCAAACCGTCGAGTCCGACGGGCCGCTAGGCCGAGTTAAGCACCTGTATCGGCGGTATCGCAAGCAGGCGCCGGGTCGCCAGCCAGCCGACCAGGGCCACCACCAGAGTCCCCGCAACGATCCCGAGCCACCAGGTCGCCGGGCTCACACGGCCGGGCAGATCGAAGAGCTGGACCGCGATCAAATAGCCGCTGACACTGGCCAGCAGCGCTGCCAGCAGTCCGCCGACAAAGCCGAGTAGGCCAAATTCCGCCAGGACCGCACCCAAAAGACGCCGCCTCGAGGCCCCCAAGGTACGCATCACCGCGACCTCACGGGCCCGTTCTTCGCGGCTCACCTGCGCGGCGGCAAAGGTAACGAGAGCCGCAGCGATCAGCGTGAACAGAAATACCATCTCGACCGCCAGCGAACCCCGCTCCATGATCTCCCGCACCTGGGTCAGGATCGGGCGGACATCGATCACCGATACCGCAGGAAATGCCTCGGCGAGTTCCAGGGTCAGACCGTCGGTCTCGTCGTCCAGATACAGACTGGAAAGGTAGGCGACCGGCAGATCGCGGGCCAGCGCCGGCGACCCGACGACGAAGAAATTCACATTGAACGAATCCCAGGCGACCGCGCGCAGACTGGTGACCGGCGCCGACACGGTCTGCCCGGCGACGTCGAAGGTGAGGATATCGCCGACCTCGACCCCCAGATTGTCGGCAACCCCCTGCTCAACCGAGAACGCCGGTCGGTCTGCCTCATCAGGAAGCCACCAGCGCCCGGCCCGGATGCGGTTGTCCGGCTGCATCGCGGCGCTGAAACCCAGGCTGTACTCGCGCGCCGCCAGGCGCCTGGAGCGCATGTCCGTGTAGCTTTCAGGGTCGATTCTGCGCCCGTTGATGGCGGTCAATCGGCCACGCGTGGTCGCATGCAGGCCAGAATTGGGCACCTTTCGCTCGGCCAGCAGGGCCTCGAGGGACCCACGCTCCTCGGGTTGTACGTTGATAAGGAAATGGTTCGGCGCGCCCGCGGGCAGACTCTCTTGCCAGGTATCGATAATGTCCACGCGCACCACCGCGAGCAGCAAGAGCAGCGTGATCCCGAGACCGAAACCGGCCAGCTGCAGCATGGTCAGCTGAGGATAGCGCGCCAACGCTGCAATACCGAGCGCGGCGGTCCCGCCCGCACGACGCAGCGGCGCGAGCGCGCCGAGCAGCAGCCGGCCGGCGAGCATAAGCACACCCAGGGTGACGAACAAGGCGATCGCCATCCCGCCCGCCAGGCGCGGGTCCTGGACCTGCCAGTACATCAGGCCGATGAACGCCGCGGCGGCGACCAGCCACACCAGCCAGCCGGCGAGGCCCGGCGCGTCGAGTTCGCGGCGCAGCACCCGCAGCGGCGGCACATGGCGAATGCGCAGCAGCGACGGCACCGCAAAGCCGAGCGCCATGCTCATCCCGAAGGCGATGCCGACCCACAGCGGCCGCAGACCGGGTGCCGGCAGGGTCTGATCGAACCAGTCACCCAAGACGGTCACCAGGGCCTGCTGACCCGCCAGACCGACCAGACTGCCGCCGAGGGTGGCGATCAGGGCCACCGTCAGCAGCTGGCCAAGATGCCAACCCAGTACCGCCGAGCCCCGCATACCGAGGGTACGCAGTACTGCGGCGCTGTCCATCGCGTGATCGACATAGCGGCGCGTGGCCAGCAGGATCGCGATACCGGCAAGCAGGCTGGCGCACAGCGCCGCCAGGCTAAGAAAGCGGCGGGCGCGCTCCAAGGCGGTCTGCAACTCCGGTCGCGCGTCCTCGACATCCTCCAGCTCGCTGCCCGTTGGCAGGCGCGCCGCCAGCCAGCTGCGCATCGCCGCCAGCTGGGCCGCCTCGCCGGCGATCAGCAGCCGATGCTTGGCCCGACTGGCCGGCCCCAACAGCCCGCTGCGCAGCACGTCCGCATAGCCAACCATCAAGCGGGGAGAGAGTTGAAATAGGTTGCCGCCACGGTCGGGCTCGCTGACCAGGGTGCCGGCCGCACGCAGCGCGACCTCGCCGAGCTGGACAGAAGTCTCACCGATCTCGGCGCCGAGGCGGTCACGCAGGCGACCCTCGAGCCAGGCCTCACCGGCACCCGGCGCCCGCCCAACCTCACCCGCGGGGGTGTCGATCCGCAGCCTACCGCGCAGCGGATAGGGCGGCTCGACCGCCTTCACCTGCACCAGCAGCGGCCGCTCGTTGGCGATGATCACACTCGGAAACGTCACCGTACGGGCCGCCTGCAGACCACGGCTGGTCGCCTCCGCCAGCCAGGCATCGGGGATGAGGTCGCCCTGTTCGACCACGAGGTCACCGGCCATCAGCGCGGCGCCCTGCAGCACCAGTGCACGCTCGACCCGATCGGCAAAGAACGCAACAGTGCTGAGCGCCGCGACGGCTACCAGCACCGCGGCCAGCAACAGGCGCAGACCCGGGTCGCGCAGCGCAACCCGCCACGGCAGCGCAGACCACCACCCCCCGTTCACGCGGCCTCCTGAAGCCGCCCGGCATGCAGACGAAGAATGCGATCGCAGCGCGCGGCCAGCTGTTGGTCGTGGGTCACCAACAGCAAGGTACTGCCTGCGCGATCGCGCAGCCCAAACAGCAGGTCGATAATGCGCTGGCCGCTGCCGGCATCCAGGTTCCCGGTCGGCTCATCGGCGAACAGCACCTCGGGATCGCCCGCGAACGCACGCGCCAGCGCGACCCGCTGTTGCTCACCGCCGGACAGCTGGCGGGGCAGGTGCGAGAGTCGGTTCTGCAGTCCGACCTCACGCAACAGGGCCTCGGCCTGCACCCGGGCGCCGCTGTCCCGCCTGATCTGCAGCGGCAGCGCGACGTTCTCCAGCGCCGTCATGCCGGGCAGCAATTGAAACGACTGAAACACGAAGCCCACTCGGCCAGCACGCAGCGCCGCGCGGGCGTCTTCGTCCATGGCGGCCAGATCCTGGCCAAGCAGCGAGACTCGGCCCTCGGTCGGCTGGTCCAAACCGGCGAGGAGGCCCAGCAGCGTGGATTTGCCCGATCCGGATGGGCCGAGGATAGCCACGGCCTCTCCAGCGTTGACCTGCATGCTGATCGCCGTGAGGATATCGAGGGTCCGCCCGTCGGACATCGTGACCCTCTTGCCGAGTTGTGTGGTTGAGATGCGAAGACTTGCGTTCATTACCTGCTTATTCGTGTTTGGCTGCGCGCCGTGGACCCTGCACGCCGCCGAAAAAATCCTGGTTATCGGGGACAGCCTGAGTGCCGCATACGGTATCCAGCAGGAGCGCGGCTGGGTCGCACTGCTGCAACAGCGCCTGGAGGATCAGGCGTTCGGCTATCAGGTCGTCAATGCGAGCATCTCTGGAGACACCACGCGCGGTGGTCTTTCGCGACTGCAGGCCGCACTGCAGCGTGAACGGCCTTGGCTCCTGATCATAGCGCTGGGCGGCAACGACGGCCTGCGCGGTTTTTCCCCGGAGCAGACGCGTAGCAACTTGCGCGGCATGATCACGCTGGGACGCGAAGCCGGAGCCAAGGTACTGCTCCTCGGGGTCAAACTCCCGGCGAATTATGGCAGGGCCTACACCGAGAAGTTCCACCGCATCTACCTGGAATTGGCCCGTGAACAGGACGTAGCACTGGTGCCTTTCTTCCTTGAGGGCGTGGCCGAGACGCGCGCGCTGATGCAGCCTGATGGCATCCACCCTGCGGCCGAGGCGCAGCCGCGCATACTCGACAACGTCTGGACCGGATTGGCGCCGCTGTTGCAGGCGCGATCCAGCGGGCTAGGCGCTTTGGGCGTCGTTCAGTAGGTCATCCAGCAGCATCGGCGGCGCGATGCCATAACCCTGCGCAAAATCCACCCCGATCTCGCTCACGCAGCGCAGTATCTGTTCGTCGGCGACGTACTCGCCGATGGTCTTCTTGCCGAGAAAATGTCCGATCTCGTTAATCGACTTCACCACCGCATAGTCTTCGCCGCTGGCGGCGATCTTGCGCACGAACACGCCATCGATCTTCAGCCAGTCGACCGGGAGTTCCTTGAGATAGGAATAAGAGGCCAGACCGCTGCCGAAATCGTCCAGCGCCACTTTGCAGCCCAGCGCCTTGAGGTCGTGGATGATGCCGGCGGTGCTTGAAAGATCGGATACCGCCGCCGTCTCGGTCACCTCGAAACTCAACCATGCGGGATCAATGCCCGTGCGCCGGAACTGTTCGCGCACAAAATCCAGAAAGCCGGGGTCGCTGGCGGTCTGACCGGACAGATTGACCGCAAAGCCGTGCAGGCTGGACATACGGCTGCGCTGCGCGGCTATCCAGTCCATGACGGTGCGCGTGACCCAGCGGTCGACCGAGCGCATCCGGTTGTAACGCTCGGCTGCGTCGATGAACTCGGCGATCGGCAGCGGCTTGTCTGCACCACTGTGGACCCCGAGCAGGACCTCATAATGCGGCGCGATCCCCGAATCCGGTCGCACCGGCACGATGGGCTGACAGCGTAGCTTCAGACGCCCGTTCTCCAACGCATCGTCTACCTGCACCACCCAGTGCACGGATTCCTTGCGCCGCGCAATATCGGGATCGTCTTCTCTGTAGACATACGCCTGATTGCCGCCGGCCGCCTTCGCGGCGACCAAGGCACTGTCGGCCGCCTGCAGCACGGCACTGAAACCCTCTTCCGCCACGCTCAGATTTACGATACCGACGGATGCACTGAGGTTGATAGACTGCCCACCCCAGTCGAAGGGCATGCTATGCACCCCCTGGCAGATCTCGCGGGCGCGGCGCTCGCCGTCCGCGAGATCGATATCTGGCAGTAGCGCGGCAAACCGGTCACCGCCGAGATGCGCCAGCACCTTCGCCCCTTTGACCTTCTCGAGCAGGCGCGCGACCGCTACCAGCAGGCGATCCCCGGTGGCATAGCCGTGGATATCATTCACCAGGCGAAACTGGTCGATATCGAGCCAGAACAGGATGCCAGTATCGGCCGAGCGATCCGGCATGGCCACCGCCTGCTCCAGCGCAAGCTGAAATTGCTGTCGATTGATCAATCCGGTCAAGGAATCATGCGCGGCCTGGTGCGCCAGCTGCTCTTCCATCCTCGACAGAATGGAATCCACCGCACGCTCACTGAGGGGCCGTCCATCGCTGGGATCGACGCTAATGCGGCGGTCGTGAAGCCCGGTCGCGAGTTCGCTCAGCCCGAGTTCCCGGGCGCGCAGCCCACGGTGATCGACCGTCACGAAGCGCTCGTGGTCACTGCGGATCCAGGCGACGCGCAGTTCCTGTTCGTCCCCGGAGTCTCGCGTCACACGCAAGCGGTCGCCGACCATTACATTCATGCAGCGTTCCAGCAGGACATTCCAGACCTGTTCGCTGACCTCATCTGGACGTGATTGGGGCTCGGTGTCGGCCCGCTGATCGACCAATGACGGCATCTCGACCAGCCGTGTCTCTCCCGGTGTTGAGCCCCGCAGCGCCTCGCGCAAGCGGCGCTCGACCAGGTTACGCCGAAACGGATCGAACGCGACAATCGCGAGCTCCTCCGCAATAACATCACCCAGCTGCTCGGTATTAATCTCGCCTGACTGGTGTTCGAATGGCTCACCCCCCAACCTGGCGACCAGGCTATCCAATCGGCCCAGTTGTTCGGCATAACTGTCGCCCTCGTCCACTGATCGCAGCCAAGCGAGCTCGAGCACGGACCGCCAGCCTACATCGATCAGCTCGGGAATCAGCTCAGGCACCTGGCGACCGGCATAGCGCCGATTGACATCGGCGACCACGGCCTTGTGCGCCCGCCTCACCCGGTCCTGGCCTTCACAGGCCTGCACCACCCGCTCTACGTTGTGCTGATATTGCCGACTTTGTTCACCGGTCAGCTCGCTGACCGCATCGGCGATCTCGCGCAGCGCCGCACGGTCCGTCCCCGGGCGACCGATCGGTTGCAGCAACTGCGAGACCCGCCGACCAATCGGATCGTCAGACGGGGCGGAATCTGCATGCGGGCGGAACATCTGCAGGTGGCCCAGCGCATCGACGATCTCACGCATGGGGTTCTGCTTGTCGTGGAAGAACGTTTGGTCTGCGGCCGCCTCGCGAACCAGTGGCTCGCCCAACTGCTCCAACCAACCGGCCAGGCCCTTGCCCACGTCCGGCGTAGCGGCGATGTAGCTCATCAGCTCCTGCGCGTGACTGGTGCGCTCCTTGACCTCGCGCGCGAGCAGGGTCTGCAACAGGCGTTGATCGATAGAACCCCGGGCCCCAGCAAAGCCGCCGGTGATGTCGGTCTGCGGATGGCTGTGGGCCTCTCCCTGGCGCTCGCCCAACGCGGCGGCCCGGGCGACCTCTGCCTCGCTGGCAGAGGCCTGCGGCGCCCGCCCGGCAGAACGCAGCACGGCGACGTTGCCGTTGGCCTGCGCCGCCGGGGCCCCGACGGCATCGAGCGCAGCGTCCAGCTCTTGATAAAAGTCACCGAGCCTGTCTTCCAGGATCCGCGCCGCTTGATCGAAAAGCACCCCGCGGGAGATCGCCCCGAAGCTCAGGTCTTTCGCCAGATCCTTCAGGACACCGGTGAACTGCTGTGGCTCGAACGGCACCGTCAAGGACCCTGGCGTTGCGACACTGCGCGCCGCCGCGAGGCGCGATCCGATCCCGTTGAGCTGTGCCGTGAACAGACGGTCGAGCAGGGTCGCGACCCGCGATGCCTCCAGCCAGCGCTCGAAGTCGTCAGGGTCCACCAGGCTCAGCTCGCCGGGTACCGGATCGACCTGTGACGCAGGCTTGGCCTTGCCATCCAGCGCCACTGCGAGAAGCTTGGTCAGCAGCGCATCTTCTTGACGCGTTCCCTCGAGCGCGTTGATATCGCCCATCACCTGCTGCCGCTCGGCGTTGGATCCAAGCCGGTCAGTCTCGTCGAGCAGGCCCTCACCTGTCTTGACCAGGATCTCACGCAGCACGCCGGGCAGGAAACCGTTTGCCACCTGGCGGAGTTTAGCGATATAGCGGGTCTCGCCGCCCCGCGTGGCGCCCATCCCGACTGGGGTGTCGGATCGCGCCAGTCGGTCGTGATCCCCCAGTGCATCGACGATCGCATTGCTGGTACGAGCGAACGACAGGCCGAAAAAGTCGTCGTTCGCCCATGCCACGACGCCCTCGATACGCACGCGGCGCGGCCCTTTGGGGGTCAATAGATCGGTCTTGAGCTGCGCTGTCTGGCCCGACTCCCACCGTATCGGCGGCCCGCCACCCTCGTCAGGCAGCTGCTGCACCAGCAGGCCGCCACTGCAATAGTCCCGCACGACACAGGCAGACTGCTGCCCAGCCTGCGTCTTCAGCCTGCCGGGCAGTTTGATGGTGTGACGTTCATACCGGCGCCGTTCAGCTGGGACAGACATACCGACCCGCGTCCCATTTGTGGCGCCTTCTTGCGGCTTTTAGCAACACGCGGCGACCCGAAAAAACCCTCTTCTGAGACGATATCGCCTGATTTCTCCGATAGTTGAGGGCCGAAAGTCAGGTCGCGCCGCATGCCCCGCGGCAAACCCATTGATTCACCGGCTCGAGCTAATCCGCCCACCTTCGGCCAACACCTGGGCCAGTCAGTCGGAGGCGTTGTGCCGCTTCAGCAAATCGGTGAGTTCGACCGGAAACGGAAAGACGATCGTTGACCCCTTGGAATTGGCGACCTCACTGAGGGTCTGTAGGTAGCGCAGCTGGATGGTGACCGGATTGCGTGTCAGCACCTCGGTCGCGGCGAGCAGTTTTTCCGAGGCCTGCAACTCACCCTCGGCATGGATCACCTTGGCGCGCCGCTCGCGCTCGGCCTCGGCCTGCCTGGCGATCGCGCGGATCATCGACTCGTCGAGATCGACGTGCTTGATCTCGACATTCGCCACCTTGATGCCCCAGGCATCGGTCTGTTTGTCGAGTATTCCCTGGATGTCATGGTTGAGCTGGTCCCGGTTCATCAACATCTCGTCGAGCTCGTGGGCGCCGAGCACCGAGCGCAGCGTGGTCTGGGCCAGCTGACTGGTCGCCATGATGAAGTCCTCGACCTGGATGATCGCCCGCTCGGGATCGACGACGCGGAAGTAGAGCACTGCATTCACCTTCACCGACACGTTGTCGCGCGAGATGACATCCTGGGTCGGCACGTCCATGGTCACCGTGCGCAGGTCCACCCGAACCATCTGCTGGATGCCGGGAATGATGATGATCAGGCCCGGCCCCTTGACGCGCTGAAAGCGGCCGAGAAAGAACACGACGCCGCGTTCGTACTCGCGCAGCACCTTGATCGACGCGAACAGCAGCGCCGCAATGAACAACACAACGCCGATTGTCACACTAGTCATTGACTCTCCTCCCTCTTCGCCTCGCTCACGGGCTCCACGGTCAGCCGCAGACCCTCCATGGACCTGACCCTGACCGTCTGCCCGCGGCGGACCGGCTGCAGGGTCTCGGCGTTCCAGGTCTCACTGTGGATCCTGACGCGTCCGCTATGTTCAAAATCCTCTTCGGCGACACCGGTCGCGAGCAGCATCTCCTCTCGGCCACTGACCACCGGGCGCCTGCGTGTCTTCAGCGCATAGCCGACCACACCGATAAACAACGCGAGGCTCAGGATGACGAAAGTGCCGATCAGCGGGATGGCCACGCCGACCTGGCCCGCCTCGTCGCGGTACAGGATCACCGAGCCGATGACGAAGGCGATCGCCCCACCGATGCCCAGCGCACCGAAACTCGGCACGAAGGCCTCGAGCACCATGAAGGCCACCCCGAGCGCGAGCAGGGCCAGGCCGGCATAATTGACCGGCAGCGCCTGGAAGGCGAACAGTGCAGTGATCAACGCGATCGCACCGATCACCCCGGGCACCATGGCCCCCGGATTCGCGAGTTCGTAGATCAGGCCGTAGATACCGATCAACATCAGGACGTAGGCGACGTTCGGATCCGTGATCACCGAGAGTATCTTGATCCGCCAATCGGCCTCGAAGGCCTCGGTGCTCATGTCGGCGGTGTCCAGGACCACGGTTTCACCCAGCACCCGCACCGATTTGCCGTCGATCTGGGCAAGCAGATCCGCGGTATTCTCGGCGACCAGGTCAATGACGCCGCGTTCCAGCGCCTCGCTGGCGGTCAGGTTCTCGGCGTTGCGCACGGCCTGTTCCGCCCACTGCGCATCGCGGTCGCGCAGCTTGGCCAGCCCGCGGATGAAAGAGGCGGCATCGTTGATGATCTTGCGCTGCATCGCACTGCCGGAGCCCTCCGACGTGCGCCGTGTTTCTGGGTCCTGCGCTGCCGTCGGATCGGCGGCCTGTTCCGGCTTGGTATCCGCGTCGCCGGCCCCCGGGCTATCGTCGGGGGTGCCGCGACCGCTCTCGGGCTCGTCATCGGGTAGCCCGGGAAATCCGCCGATCTGCACCGGGGTTGCCGATCCGAGGCTGGTCGCCGGCGCCATGGCCGCGATATGGCAGGCGTAAAGGATGTAGGTCCCGGCACTGGCGGCTCGCGCCCCGCTGGGTGCCACGAAACAGGCCACCGGGATCCTCGAGGAGAGTATGTCTTTGACGATATCGCGCATCGTCGCATCCAGGCCGCCCGGTGTATCCAGACGCAGGATCAGCAGCTGCGCACCCGACTCCTGCGCCTTGCGCAGACCACTGCGGAAATACTGCGCGGCGACCGGACCTATGGTCCCCTCGATCTCAAGGACCACCGCCCGCTGCGACGGGCCAGCGCCCGGCGCCGCGATTACCATCGCCACGCCGCAGAGCCCAAGCAGCAGGAAGGCGAACAAGAATCGGGTTTTGGTGCAAGATGTCATGAAACCTCGCGAGCCGGTCGACGCTCAGGGCTGCAGCGCCCTTGGCCGTTCACCGGCGTGTTGTCTCAAGCGTTGTTCACCCGGCCGGATCCGTCAAATACCGGGAGTGATCCAGATCACCAACCCGGGCGGGGCACCATATCCGGACCTATGCTCTGCAGCGGCCCGAGCGGGTTGGTCTTATCGCTATACTCGCGGATCTGCGGCGTCCCAGACCAGAGCTTATAGACTACGACATCGTCGACCAGCAGCAGCAGCGCCCGAAACTCCCAGCCCCGCGTCTCGGTCTTGCGTTTGAAGTTGAAAAAATCGGCAAGAAAGTTGCCGTAGCGTTCGTCACGGATCTGGCGTTGATCGACCTCGTAGCCCGTACAGTCGGCGCAGCGCGAGAGACAATCCCGCAGACCTCGCGGAAGACTCTCTGGGCTCTGCAGTGACAGGAGCACGAAACGCTCGGCCAGATCGGCATGGTTGAGGATGCGGATATTCGGTCGCTTGCGCGGCGAAAAGCCCAAGGCGGCCAGATCGTCCTCCGTGGTGGAATAGGGCTTTATGTCATCGTAGGCCTGCTTGGCCTGCTCGAAGCTGGACCAGGGCGAGGCCACCTTGCTTTCACTGCGCGGCAACGCCGCCGCACAGCCGTAAATCCCGCCAACAGCCAGCATGACCCAGCCGAATCTCATCACAATCCCGGCCGTGCGGGAGCACCAGGGCGAGTCCATCAGCATCGTGCGCAAGACGCACTGTCGCCGAACCGGGGGTAGCCACGTCCAAAGAGAGCGGAAATCCGTCGGAGACACGCCCCTGCCATGCGGCATGCGCCCCACAGGCTCAGGGTTCGTAGGCCAGATTCGGCGCCAACCATTTTTCCATCTCCTGGAGCGTCACGCCCTTGCGCCTGGCGTAGTCCTCGACCTGGTCGCGGTTGATCTTGCCGATCGCAAAATAACGCGCCTGGGGATGCGCAAAGTACAGCCCGCTCACCGACGCCGTCGGCACCATCGCCTTGGACTCGGTCAGCCAGATACCGGTGTTGGCCTGGACATCGAGCAGGTCCCAAAGCAGGTCCTTCTCGGTGTGATCCGGCGACGCCGGGTAGCCCATCGCCGGCCGGATGCCCTGGTACTGCTCCTCGATCAATTGCGCATTGTCGAGGGATTCATCTGCCGCATAGCCCCAGAGTTCCCTGCGCACGCGCTCATGCAGCCACTCGGTCAATGCCTCGGCGAGGCGATCCGCCAGGGCCTTCAGCATGATGCTCTGGTAGTCGTCATGTTCGGCCTCGAACACCGCCAGCCTTTCTTCGATGCCAAGCCCGGCGGTCGCGGCAAAGCCACCGATGAAGTCGATGATTCCACTGTCTTTGGGCGCGATATAGTCGGCCAGAGACTCGTTGTATTTGCCGTCCGGCTGCCTGCCCTGCTTGCGCAGGTTATGCAGCGTCGTGCGCACCTTGCGCTGGCGGTCGCTATCGACAATACCGGTATCGTCCGCGAGCGCATAGACCTCGATGTCGTCGCCGACCGCATTGGCCGGATACAGGCCGACGACCGCGGCGGCGCGCAGCCATCGCTCGCCGATGATCTGGCGCAGCATGGTCTGTGCGTCGGCGTAGAGCTTGCGCGCCTCCTCGCCCTTTTCCGGGTCATCAAGGATCTTTGGAAAGCGGCCCTTGAGCTGCCAGGCATGAAAGAAGAAGGTCCAGTCGATATAGGGTGCGACCGCGGCCAGATCGATATCCCGGAAGACCGTGACACCGAGCCTGGCCGGTTCGGTGATCTGCGCGGTAGACCAATCGATCGGGGTCGGATTTGCCTGCGCCTGGGCCAGCGGGATGTTGTTCTTGGCCTCGTTTTTCGCCGCCCGCCGCTCACGGACCTCCATGTATTCCTGGCGCAGCGTGTCGAGAAACCCTTTCTTCTGCTGTCTCGACAACAGCGTGGACGCCACGCCGACCGCGCGGGAGGCGTCCGAGACATACACCGCTCCGTGGGCATACTCGGGTTCTATCTTGACCGCCGTATGGGCCTTCGACGTCGTGGCACCGCCGATCAGCAGCGGGATGTCGAAGCCCTGACGGGCCATCTCCTTGGCGACATGGACCATCTCATCGAGCGACGGCGTGATCAGTCCGGACAGCCCGATGATGTCGACCCGCTCTTCGCGCGCCCGACGCAGGATGGTATCGGCAGGCACCATGACGCCGAGGTCGACGACCTCGTAGTTGTTACACTGCAGGACCACGCCGACGATGTTCTTGCCGATGTCGTGCACATCGCCCTTGACGGTGGCCATCAGGATCTTGCCCTTGGCCTTGGCGGCACTGTCTGCCTTCTCGGCCTCGAGAAAAGGCTCGAGATAGGCCACCGCCTTTTTCATCACCCGCGCCGATTTGACCACCTGCGGCAGGAACATCCTGCCCGCCCCGAACAGGTCGCCGACCACATTCATGCCGTCCATCAGTGGCCCTTCGATCACCTGCAGCGGGCGCTCCGTCGCCCGGCGGGCCTCCTCGGTGTCCTGTTCGATGAACTCGGTGATGCCCTTCACCAGCGCGTGTTGGAGACGTTTTTCGACCGGCCAGCTGCGCCACGCCTGGTCCTCGACTTTTTCCGCATGCCCCTCACCGGCGTACCTGGGCGCGAGTTCGACCAGGCGCTCACCCGCCTCGGGGTCACGATTGAGGACCACATCCTCTACTGCGGTACGCAATTCCCCGGGCAGTTCGTCGTACACCGCCAGTTGACCGGCATTGACGATACCCATGTCCATCCCGGCGCGAATTGCGTGGTACAGGAATACCGAATGGATGGCCTCACGCACCGGATTGTTGCCGCGAAACGAGAACGACACATTGGACACACCACCCGAGACCAGCGCGTGCGGCAGTGTACTTTTGATCTCGCGTGTGCCTTCGATGAAATCCACACCATAGTTGTTGTGCTCTTCGATCCCAGTTGCGACGGCAAATACATTGGGGTCGAAGATGATGTCTTCGGGGGGAAAATCGAGTTCATCGACCAGGATGCGGTAGGCACGTGTGCAGATCTCCACCTTGCGTGCCTTGGTATCCGCCTGACCCGTCTCGTCGAACGCCATGACGATGACCGCGGCGCCATAGCGGCGGCACAGTCTGGCGTGCTCACGGAACGTCGCTTCGCCCTCCTTCATAGAGATCGAGTTGACGATGGCCTTGCCCTGGCAACAGCGCAGGCCGGCCTCGATGATCTCCCACTTGGACGAATCGATCATCAGCGGCACCCGGGCGATATCCGGTTCGGCAGCAATCAGGTTCAGAAAGCGCACCATCGCGGCCTTGCCGTCGAGCATGCCTTCGTCCATGTTGACGTCGACGATCTGGGCACCGTTCTCCACCTGGGTACGGCAGATATCCAGCGCCTCTTCGTATTCCCCGTTGAGGATCAGGCGCTTGAACCTGGCGGATCCGGTGATATTGGCGCGTTCACCGACGTTTACGAACAGCGTCTCAGCACCGATATTCAGGG
>JASFJQ010000001.1:0-19023 GCA_050121305.1 Chromatiaceae bacterium | reverse complement strand
ACGGTGGCCATATCACCCTGAAGCGCGGCGAGCGTTCTCGCCTTGCCGAATTCGCATCAGACGCGCTCTGATGCTGGGTTAGCCTGCATAGCTCGCCGTTTTTCGTAACCAGGGCGCCGAGGCGCTCGCTGTGGCGGGGCGCACACAGCGCAGCGCGGTGAAGAGGCGTAGCCGACACTACGTCGAAGCTGTAGCGAGTACGCACCGTCACAGCGAGCGTCTCGGGCCGCGCAGTAGGTAATCGGTGAGACAAGCGGGCTCATCTTTCAGCCGTGCGCGCCCTCCGCGGAATAGCTCGCCAGATGCTCGAGCAATAGGGCCTCGGCGCTTCGAAAGGCGGCATCCACCGCCTCCAGACTCTGTTGCGCCTCTTCCAGATCGCCGTCTCGGGCCAGACGCTCCGTGTCATGGGCCAGCTGCGAAAGCCGGTTGGCGCCAACGTTCGCGCTGCTCGATTTGAGCGAATGGGCCGAGAGGAGCAGCGCCTTCTGGTCCCCGTTGGCGATTGCGGAATGGGCATCAGCAATCAACTGGGGCGCCGATTCAAGATAGGTTTGCAGCAGTCTGAGGTAGTCGTCCCCCATGATCTCCCGAAGCTCCGCCAATACAAGCTCGTCGAGCACAGATGCGCTACCTTGTGATTTCCGCGCCTCGGGCGGTGTGTCCGGTTCCGCGTTGCGCGGTGGCCGGGCGCTGGCCAACCATCGCGATATACAGCTCCGGAGCTGCGCAATGCTGACCGGCTTTGCCAGATAGTCGTCCATGCCCGCCACGATGCACCTTTCCCGATCGCCCGCCATGGCGTTGGCGGTCATCGCCACAATCGGACTCGGCACCCTATCCTGCTCGGTCTCGAGCTGACGGATTCGGCGGGTTGCCTCGTAACCGTCCATGACGGGCATCTGGCAATCCATGAAGATCAGGTTGAAACGCTGTGCCTCGCACTTCCGCAACGCCTCGTTGCCATCAGTCGCGGTCTCGCAAACAAGACCAAGTTTGGACAACGCCCGCTGCATCACGCCCAGATTCACCGGATTATCCTCAACCAGCAGCACCTGCCCGGAGAACTCGCCAGCCCCCGCGGCCGGAGGCCCCAGCGCGATGGAAAGGTCGGCGGCAGAGACATTGAGATCTTCAAAGATCTCTCCAGGCGAAAGTTCGGGCGTGGCGAATGGCCGGCCCTCGACGTCGAACAAGCGGTGCAGGATGCGCCGCAGGGGCTCGGTCCGCAACGTACCACGCATCACCTGAACGCCAAATTCGCGGTTGATCTTGCGTACGAGATTGTCCGAACGTGATGCGACGACTATGCGGATGTTCTTGAGGGCCTCGTCCTGGCGCATCTCTGTCAACAATTCCGTCAAGTCGGGTTCGATGCCGCCAGCATCGATGAGTGCCAGCTCATGCGCCCAGCTTTCACCGAGTTGCGCGCTCGCGCGCATTTTCGACAAGGCGTCCGCCGGATCGGCCGCCACTTCTTCAATCACGCCCCAAGTGCGCAAATCATTCGATACTCGCAAGGCCAGCTCGGCGTCCGAGATCAGCGTCAAGACACGAGCGCCCTTCAGATCCCGGCGGGCCGAGGGCACCTCCAGAATCGACTTGCGCATGGGCACCAGGAACCAGAACGTCGAACCCTGTTCCAGCGTCGAGCGGACACCGATCTTGCCGCCCATCAGCTCCACCAGGCGCTTGCAGATCGCAAGACCCAGGCCGGTACCGCCGTGTTTTCGCGTAGTGGATGCGTCTGCCTGGGTAAACGATTGGAATAGGCGATCCGCGGTTTCCGGCGACATGCCGATGCCGGTATCGGCCACCGCAAACAGCAGCTCCACCTCTTTCTCGCCGCTCTGTCCCCGTGAGACCTCTACGCGGATACCGCCTTGCTCAGTGAACTTGATGGCATTGCTGACGAGATTGATGAGGATCTGGCGTAGGCGAATGGGATCACCACGCACCACCTGCGGCACGTTGTCAGCGACCCTGGCGCTCAGCTGCAATCTGCGATTCTGCGCACTGCCGCTCATCAATTCGGTCACCGAGTCGACCAGATCCCGCACCTCGATCTCGATGGTTTCGAGTTGCAGCTTGCCGGATTCCACCTTGGCGAAATCCAAGATGTCGTTGATGACGCGCAGCAGGTGGCGGGACGAACCCTGGGCCGTTCGAACCAGTTTTATCTGGTCCGCATTCAGTGGGGTGTCACACAACATCTCGAGGATCGGCAGGATACCGTTTAAGGGGGTGCGGATTTCATGGCTCATCGTGGCCAGAAACTCTGTCTTGGTCCGGTCGGCATCCTCAGCGAGATGCAGGATCTCCGCCAATTCGGCCTCTAGGGTCTTGCGCTGCTGGTCGGCCTTGCTCAGCGACGATACCGATTCCTCGTAACGCTTTTGGAGTTCTGCAGACTCGAATTTCATGAAGTGCAATTCAGCCTGCACGATCGCGGAACGCCTCGCATAGAGGGCCGCCATCATCGCCAGAATGGCGAGCGAGAACCACAATCCCAGCGGTAGCAGCAACTCCCGCGCCCCCAACTCGGGAAGAAATCCGACACCCAGCGTGAAGAGCAGCTGCGCAAGCAGCTGCAGGCCGAGTCCGGGCGGCCAAGATAGCGACGGCACTAGTGCCAGCGCCATAGCTGGCCAGGTGATCATCAGCAGCGCCACAGGCGAGGGCTGCATGCCCTCGCCAACTGCCGAGGCAAATGCCCAGGCGGTTCCATTCAGGGCCATCACCGAAACCAGCACCAGCCGCCAGCGGGTCAGGTGCTGACGACTGAGCAGCTGCCTGGCGAGCCATGCGCCGCCGAAAGCGGCCACCATCGCAGACACCGCCGCCCAAGCAAGCCAGACGCTGTCCAGACCGGTGGCACCGGTACCGAGCCAGGCAACGATCGCGGCCAGGATCAACAACACGCCCCCGCTCAGACCGGCCAGCCATGCACTGTGTTTGAGGCTCTCGATCCCCATCAGTCCCTGCACCGCATGGCTGCCGTCGGCAACTGGCGGCTTGCTCGACTTGTTTTTCAGGTCCAATGGGAGCACCGGGTGCGAGGCCTCCTGTCCGGGAAAATCGCAAAAACGAACGACAAAAGCCAGCGCCAGAACGTTTCCCTATGCGGCATTGTGGCAGACTAATGATAGATAGCATATTGTTGCGATGGGGTTCCGGCCGCTTCCCCGAAATCAGCCGCGACCACTTCTGATCCGCAATCGAGGAGAGCTGTACCCAATGGCGCCACCGCCGGAAGACAAGGACACTGGCCAGGTAGAAGATAAAGAGGTGTTCGTGCGCCAATTGCCCAAGCGAATTGCCGCAATAGAGGACAATTGGTCGCGGCTCGAATCGGGCGCTTGGGACAGCGCTCAGCTGGAAGCCCTGTACGAACGGGTGCGGGAGATTTCGGAACGCAGCAAGGCCTTCGCGCTTTTCCAGCTCAACGAGAGCGTATTCTCACTCGAGGTCTATCTGAGCTCCTTCGTCGGCTCCGACATCAAGCCGGAAGTGAATCAGATGAACACCATTTCGGGCCTGATACGCGCGCTGAAGACCGCGGGCCAGTCGGCCGCCGACAATCAGGAGGCCGATCCGCTGCCGGCCGGCGAGATCAGCGTGTTCATCATCGGCGACAAGCACGGACTCACCGCAGAAGTCGCCGAAGCGCTGCGCAAGCTCGACTGCGATGTCAGGTATTTTAGCGATCCCGAATCTGTGCTGCCGAATCTGCAAAACGATCCGCCAAAAGTCATCGTCGCAGATACGTCACTGCTGCCGCAGATGCCGCCGCTATCGGCAGAACTGGTGCGGCTGCGTAGCCATGTTTCGATCAGTATCCCGCTGATTTTCGTGAGCAACTCGACGGCGCTGCAGCTGCGGGTAGACGCAATCCGCGCAGGCGGCGACGGCTTCTTCGTGGCACCGCTGGATGCCGAGCAAGTGGCAGAACAGATCCGCGACATCGCCCAGCCCGGCATGCAGCAGACATTTCGCGTCGTCGTCGTCGAAGACGATCCAACGCAGGCGGATTTTGCCGCTTCGATATTGAGGAAGGCCGGCATCGAGGTGGCCTTGATCACCGAGCCAGTGAAGGTCATCAAGACCCTCCATGAGTTCAAGCCAGACCTGATCCTAATGGATATCTATATGCCGGAGGTCAACGGCATAGAACTCACGACCGTCATACGTGATCATGCTGAATTCGTCGCCATACCTATCGTCTTTCTGTCCGGTGAGCAGGACACCGACAAACAGATCGATGCACTGAGCGTCGGTGGTGACGATTTCATCGCAAAACCGATTCGCCCAAAGCACCTTCTCGGCGTCGTGCAGACACGGATTCGGCGTTCCCGCCAGCTACGCAGGGCAACCGGCCAGCCGGCGAAACACGATCGGGTGACAGGGTTGTTTTCGCGCCAGCATTTTCTCGATCGCCTGGGGAAGGCAGTCGATAAAGACGAAACAGCCATGCCGGTGGGCGTTATGCTGGTCACCCCCGACAATCTGACGCTACTGCAGCAGAGGTATGGCGTCGGCGGCCTCGATCACCTGATCTCCGAGCTTGGCGCAGTCATCGCCCATCAATTGCGGGATACGGACCTTGCCGCACGCATTGATGATCACAGTTTCGGCGTGCTTTTGAAGCGCAACTCCATGCCTGCCGTCAACGAGGTTGCCGAGCGGCTATTGAACGAGGTCGCTTCGCACACCTTTGCAGACAAACAGGAGATTACGTGCAGCATCGGTATTTGTTTCATCGACGGCGGCCTCGACGACGCCAACGGCATTATCAGTCGCGCAAGATCTGCCTGTCAGCAGGCCGCGGATCATGGCGGAAATCGCGTGCATGCTCACAGTGAAGAGGCCGAGAGCCTGGAGTTCACGGCAACACCGCACAGCGATCTCGACCGACGAATCAAATCCGCTTTGAATAATGACGAGTTCGTAATCCTCTATCAACCGCTGCTGGATCTGCAGTCGCGCGGCAGCGAGACTTACGAAATTGTCTTGCGGTTGGCCAACGCGGAAGGCGACCTCATTGGCGGCCAGCAGCTCGTAGAAGCCGCCGAGCAGGCCGGTGTTTGCGAGGAACTCGATCAATGGATACTGGACCGCGGCATCGATATCCTGAAACAGCGACGTGAATCCGGCCGCCGCACCCGGATCTTCGTACATCAGTCGGCACACAGCGCGCTCAACGCGTCTCTACCCGCGTGGCTACTCGGGCGCCTGCGCACCAAACAGGTTGTCGGAACCGGGCTGGTGATGGATTTTCGCTTGCCGGACATCTCGCAGGACCTGAAGATCGCGCGCGAGAATATCGAGGCATTGCGCGAGATGGACGTCGAAGTCTCACTGTCCCGGTTCCCCGAGAAGGAGGCGGCCTTCAAGGTATTGCGTTTTCTGCAGGCGCGCTATATCAATATCGCACCGCGGCTGCTCAAGGCGGATCGCAACGTCATCAGCAGCGTCATCGAGCAGGCGCACAATGCAGCCGCCAAGGTCATCGTATCCAATGTGGATGATGCCCGCAGCATCGATCTGCACTGGTCTTCCGGGGCCGATTTTCTACAGGGGAACTTCATCCAGCGCCCGCTGGAAAATATGGACTACGACTTTTCTCAGGTCGTAATCTAGCCTGCAGGCTCCGGCTGGCTCTTGCCGGCCGGCCAGGCGCGCAATACTGCGTTCACCAGCGTTGCCAACGGAATGGCGAAGAAGACACCCCAGAACCCCCACAGCCCGCCGAACACCAGGATCGCGACAATGATCGCAATCGGGTGCAGATTGACCACTTCACCGAACAACAAGGGGACCAGCAGGTTTCCGTCGAGCGCCTGAATCACCAGATAGGCCACGGTCACCCAGATGAAGTCCTGTCCCCAACCCCACTGGAACCAGGCCACCAACATGACTGGAAAAGTCACCACCGTGGCACCGACATAGGGTACGACTACCGAAAAGCCGACGAGCACTGCCAAGAGCATCGCATACTGCAGACCGAAAAAGGAGAACGCCAGCAGCGAGGCCGCCCAGACGATAATGATCTCCCAAAACTTACCGCGCACATAATTGCCGATCTGGCGGTCGACTTCGGTCCATACCTGGTTGGCTAGGCCGCGGGCGCCAGGCATAAAACTGCCGACCCAGCGCAGGATGATGTCCTTGTCCTTCAGGAAGAAGAACACCAACATCGGCATCAGCACCAGATAGACCAGGATCGTCAATACGCCGACCACTGAAGATACCGAAAGGCTGAGCACATCCTGTCCGTAGCTGCCGATCTCGCGCCGCACCGCATCCAGTATCTCTTGTGCCTGCTGCGGCGAGATCACCTCCGGGAAACGCTCGGGAAGCCTCATCAATGCCTCTTGCCCAGCCAATATCATGCTCGGCAGCTGTTGAAACAAGTCGGTAACCTGACGCGACAACCGCGGCATGAGTCCGAACAGCACCAGGCTCAAGAACAGCACGAACGCGCAAAACACCAGACTGGCCGATAACCAACGCGACAGGCCGCGTTTTTCCAGGATCACCACCAATCCCTCGAGAAGATAGGCTATGACCACGCTTGCAAGCACCGGCGCCAGCATGTCCCCCATCGTAAGGATCACGGCAAAACCGCTGGCCAGCACAAGGGTTAGGAAGACGATCTGCGGATCAGAAAAGGTCCGCTTAAACCAGTCGGTGATAAGTCGCATTGCTTCGCTCGTCCAGATACAACCGGTGGGTTCCGGTGATTACAACATGACCGGTCGCGTCTACCGATCGCCCGTCCGGAATTAAGTGCGCTGAGCCGCCGACGCTGGATGCGGGCATTGTCCGGTCAACCCCAGGGTCGGCCTCACGTCGCCCGCTGATCGGCCGTCGATTTTACTTGGCGGTAGTGCCTGAGGAACACGGCTTCTAATTCGTCAATCACATCGGCAGCCGGCCTGCCCTGCATGACATGCGCCGTCATCAGCGCCGAGGTTTCGTGCAACAGCGCTTCCCCTTCCAGCATCGGGAAGGTCTTCGAAAGGCGGCGGATGGCCGCTACCACTGACTCGGTGGGCGGCCTTGGAATGTTTGCTGGACGCGGGTCGGCGGCTCGAGGCGGTGTCGCCTGCTGAGCCTCACGCATGGCGAGAAACTCGGCAAAATCGAGCAGGCTCCGCCGCTCGGCGGCACCCAGCTGCTTGAAGAGTCTCAACAGCCTTTTTTGATCAGGGGGCGGCGTTGGTTTGGGCGGCAGCATCTAGTGTCCTGAATCGGAAATTCGCATCATTTCAGAAAACTAGGGCTCGCGATGGGCCTCGCAGTAGCCGCGCGCAAACTCCAGCAACTCCTCCATCACCCGTACCCGAAATTTTTGCTTTTGATGAACGAAGGAAAAGGGCCGGTCGAGCGGTGGATCGAGGTCGATCGCAACTAGCGTGCCGAGCCGGAGTTCCTTCTGAATCGTCGCGTTGGACACTACCGAGATGCCCATTCCGGCCTCGACCGCACCCTTCACAGCCTCAGGGCTGCCGAGTTCCATGGCGATGTTCATACACGCCTGGCAGTTGGCATCGCCGGCCATGTATTCATTGATCACCTCGCGGGTACCCGAGCCCTCTTCGCGACAGATGAAAGGGTATTCCAGCAGCTCATCCAGCGTGATCTTCTTAAGGCCTGCCTTAGCATGGCCGGGCGGCACAATGGCGACCAGAAAATCACGCCGGCACTCATCCACCACCAGGTTCTTGTTGCTGACCGGCGCCTCCACCACCCCCAGGTCGATGGCATTGTTCTCTACCATCGACACTATACCGTCGGTATTGGCTACCTTGAGATGGATGCTGACCTCGGGATACTTGGCCCGAAAGTCCCCGAGCAGCGCAGGCAGCATGTACTCGGCGATAGTGGTGCTCGCACCGATCGTCACCGACCCGCTGATCTCCCCTGTCATTTCCCTTACTGCATTCTCCATCTCGCTGTAGATCTCGAAGATCTTGTCGGCGTACTGGTAGACGCGGGCACCCGCCTCTGTGAGGCTTATTCGGTTGTGTGTGCGATCGAACAATCGGGTATTGAAGTATTCCTCTAGCTGCCGGACCTGGAAGGTCACGGCCGGCTGCGTCATGTGCAGGGCTTCGGCTGCCTTGGTAAAACTGAGCAAACGCGCCACCGTGTGGAAGACTTGCAACCGTCGGTCGGCCATCGATCAAATACTCTGGAGTGGGTAGATAAACATATTTTATATTATAGTCAGTTGATGAAACCAAGTCTGTCTCGCCCAACCGAGGGTCGATACGCCGGATCCCGTACAACGCTGCAATTGTCGATAATCCCCCCGAACGACTCGCGCGCTAATGCGCGCCCGGCGGTTTCGTCTGCCGGTCCCGGCCGATCACCAGGACGGCCGCCCCAGGCCTCGGTCACCACGGGCCATCCAGGGGACTGGCGACTATGCGGCAGCCATCCAGACTGATTTGGGCAACCGGGCATGGGCGAGGAGTCTGCGCGGTAGAAAGTATCCCAACTGCAAAAGCGCTACGGGTATTTCTACCGCGCGGACTCCTGGCGCTCGCAGGGCTCAGCTTTCTATTGACCCGGATGGCCGGGGCCGCGGGTTTCGCGTTGATCGAACAAAGCGTACCCGGAATGGGCACCGCCTATGCGGGCGCCGCCGCAACCGCTGATTCAGTCGATACCCTGTACTTCAACCCTGCCGGTATGACCCGTCTGCCCGGCACCCGGTCCGGCGCAGCGGTGCACCTGGTCCGACCAAAGACCGAATTCAACAATGAAGACACCCGCTTCATCACCATGGTGCCCATCCAGGGTGGCAACGGCGGAGACGCCGGGGGGCCGGCGGCCGTTTCGCACTTCTACCTTACGCACCAGCTCGGTGATGCGACCTGGCTCGGGCTGGCGGTCAACGCTCCGTTCGGACTGAAGACCGAGTACGACGGCGACTGGATCGGCCGCTACCACGCGATCAAATCCGAGGTGGAGACGGTGAATATCAACCCGTCGATCGGCGTCCGGGTCAACGACCAACTCAGCATCGCCGCCGGCGCGAGCGCGATGTACCTGCAGGGTGAGTTCACGAACGCCATTGATTTCGGCCTGCTCGTCGACCCGGCGTTGGCGGGCACCCTGGACGGTAAATCAAAAATCAAGGGCGACAGCTGGGGCTGGGGATTCAACCTCGGCGTATTATTCGAGCCGTCCGAAGGCACCCGCATCGGTGTGCATTTTCGTTCCGAGGTCAGCCAGGAAATTAGAGGCGACGCCAAGTTCGAACAAGTCCCGAAACCCCTGCAGCCGGTATTTTCCGGCACCGATGTGACGGTCGATGTCGACCTGCCCGCAAGCGTCTCGCTAAGTGGCTTCCACCAGCTCAGCGCCCAATGGGCCATCGTCGGCGACTATACCTGGACCGACTGGAGCAGCATTCCCGAGCTGCGTTTCAAGTTCGACAACAGCCTGCCCGATAGCGTAACCAGCTTCGATTGGCGCGATACCAGTCGGGTCTCGCTGGGTGGAATCTACACGCCGCAAGGCTCGGTCTGGTCCTATCGATTCGGCGTCGCCTACGATGAGTCACCGGTCCGTGGCGCCAAGTCACGCAGTGCGCGACTGCCGGACAATGACCGCATCTGGGTTGGCATCGGTGCAGGCCTCAGACCCAGCGAGAAACTGCAGGTCGACGTCGGCTATGCGCATGTGTTCATCGATGACGCCAAGATCAGAAAGACCGCGGACGGTGAGGATGCAGCGCGTGGTGCCCTCAATGGTAGCTACGAGGCCAGCGTCGATATCCTGTCGATCGCGGCCCGATATCAATTCTGATGGCGCTAAAAAGCCGCCCGCGGGCGGCTTCTACGTTGTGGGACCGACCGCGACGGCCTCAAATGTAAAGGCAGATATCCGACTCTCCGGCGAATTCGAAGAAGCGGGCGGCGCCGGCGTATTCCACACCGTCGATAAATGCCGATGAGTCCATATCGAACAGATCGACAGTCATCTGGCAGGCAATCAGTCGTACCTCTGCTTCCTGGCAGAGCTCCCGCAGCTCTTCGAGGCTGGCTACGCCCTTGCTCGCCATCTTCTTTTTCATCATCGAGGTCATCATGGCCTCCATACCGGGCAGCGCCGTGAGCAGGGTAGGAAACCATTTTTCCATGCCCATAGGCATTGGCATGCCAGGATTGCCCAGCGGCGTGACCTTCAGGTCGAGGTCTTTCTTGAGCAGCTGAAGACCGTAGAAGGTGAAGAAGATCTCTGTCTCGTAGCCGAGAGCAGCCGCCGTCGAGGCGAGGATGAAGGGCGGATAGGCCCAGTCGAGCGAACCTTTGGTCGCGATGATGGCTAGTTTCTTCTCTTCCATCGTTGCACCCTCCTTAGGTTGGGAGTGAACCTGCCTCAGACCGCGAGATCAGGCCTTCTTAATCAAAAACAGAAATTTACCGCCTTCTTCCTTGGACTCAATCAGCTCGTTGCCGGTCTGACGCGCAAAGGCCTCGAAGTCTTTCACCGAACCAGGATCGGTGGCGATGATGTGCAGGATCTTCCCCGCCTCCATACCGACCAGGGTCTTCTTTGCGCGCAGGATGGGCAGCGGGCAGTTCAGGCCACTAGCGTCCAACTCTTCGTCGAAATCAGCCATGGGTAACCTCCAGGATGCGCTGTTGTCGTTTTCGTGGATTAAAGTGGTCGATTCTTATATTCGAAGTGTCTAAGAAACGCAAGGATCACATCAGACCGGCGCGCTGCTTGTGCGGTGCAACGATCTCGAGTCCCTCCCGCGCCCAAGCGATGATGCCGCCGCGCAGATTCAGCACATTGTGGATGCCTTGCTGATTGAGAAAATTGCAGGCGTGATACGAACGCGCCCCGCTGCGGCAATACAGCACCACATCCTTGTCCTTCGGGAGGTCGTGCATCCTAAGCGGTATCAGATGCATGGCCAGGTGCTCCGCATTTGGCAGGACGCCCTGCGCCAACTCGGCGTCGCTGCGAATATCGATCAGCGCAATGTCATCCCCGGCGTCTAGTCGCGCCTGGAGTTCCGCTGCATCGACCTCTTTTACCAACATCGCTCACCTCAGATTTAAATACTGCTGGCCAGGAACTATCCAAACAGTATATTATTATTTCCTCATATAGTCAACGCCTTAGCCTGCCGGCGATACCAACGACCAGGTGTGAAACGGGGCCATGGAACTTCTGCCAATCTTCCTGTCCGTTAGAGATCAGAACTGCGCGGTGATCGGCGGTGGCGAGATCGCGACGCGCAAGGTCTCCCTGCTGCTGCGTGCGGGCGCCCGGGTCCGGATCGTCGCGCCGCGACTCTGTCCCAATCTGCGCGCGCTCCATGACCAGGGCCGCATCACCCACCTCGCCCGCGAGTACCAGGACGGCGACCTGGACAATGTCTATCTGGCCATCGCTGCAACCGATAGCGCCGACGTCAACCATGCCGTCGCCAACGCCGGCCGGGCGCGCAACATCCCGGTCAACGTGGTCGACCATCCCGAGGACGGCAGCTTCATCATGCCCTCGATTATCGACCGCTCGCCGGTGATTGCAGCGGTCTCGACTGGCGGCGCCTCACCAGTGCTCGCCCGTCTGATGCGCTCCCGCCTCGAATCCATGATTCCCGCCGGTTATGGCCGCCTCGCGGAACTTGCCGGCAAATTCCGCGAGCGCGTCAAACAGGCCTTCAAAGACCCGGCAGACCGACGGCGCTTCTGGGACCGGGTACTGCAAGGAAACGTCGCCGAGCGCGTATTCTCGGGGCACATGCACGAGGCCGAGATCCTGATGGAGCACGAATTGGGCAGCGGACCCCTGCAGGCCGGCATCGGCGAGGTCTACCTGGTTGGCGGCGGACCGGGTGACCCCGATCTGTTGACCTTCCGCGCGCTGCGCCTGATGCAGCAGGCAGATGTCGTCGTCTACGACCGCCTGGTCGCCAAGGCCGTACTCGACATGACGCGCAGCGATGCCGAACGCATCTATGTCGGCAAGGAACGCGACAACCATGCGATGCGTCAGGAGGAGATCAACCAGCTGCTGGCGGACCTGGCCAAACAGGGTAAACGCGTGGTGCGCCTCAAGGGCGGGGATCCCTTCATCTTCGGCCGCGGGGGCGAGGAGATCGACACGCTGGCAAGTCAGGGCGTGCCCTTCCAGGTCATACCGGGGATCACCGCAGCGTCCGGTTGCGCCAGTTATTCGGGTATCCCCCTGACCCACCGCGACTACGCCCAGTCTGTGACCTTCGTGACCGGGCACCTGAAAGACAACACCATGGATCTGAACTGGTCACAGCTGGCCCAGCCAAACCAGACCCTGGTCTTCTATATGGGGCTCAAAGGCCTGCCGGTGATCAGCCGCGAGCTGCAGGCGCATGGCATGGCACCCGATACGCCAGCGGCCCTGATACAGCAGGGGACCACGCAGAAACAAAAGGTGTATACGGGCACGCTGGCTTCGCTGCCGGAGCTCGTGGCGCGGAAAAGGCCGAAGCCCCCGACACTGATCATCGTTGGCGACGTCGTACAGCTGCACGACAAGCTCTCATGGTTCAAATCACCGGAGCACTCGGAGCAAGGCGCCACCTCGCCGATAACGCCGGGTACCGAACTCAGGCACTAGGCTCGTCGGGCGGACGCAGTTGGTCCTCGCGCAGTCTCGGGGTGAAGTAATCATCCGCCTGGTCCAGGTCCACATTTCTTTCCTGGCTGTCAACCAATGGCTGCTCATAATCCTTCCAGCCCCGCAAGCCCGTCTTAAGCGACGCGACGTTCCGATAACCGAGCAGCTGCATAGAGTGCGCCGCGAGCACGCTGCGGTAACCGGAGCGACAGACCACCACGATCTCCCGGTCACGCGCCTGGACGAGTTCGGGCATGGTCTCCTCGTATTCCCATTCGCAGGCGGACTCGAGGATTCCCCGCGGTACGTTAAGCGACCCGGCAATATGCATGGCGTCGAATTCATAGGGCTCGCGGACGTCGATCACCAACAGGTCGGAATTCGACGCCAGCCTTTCCTCAAGATCCCACGGCATGAGTTCTCTCACGTCCGTCAGACACTCGCTGACCAGCTGCAAGAATCGTTTCATCGGAGAGTTCCTAACCTGAGAATTTCACCAGCTGGCCAACCAGATCGGCTCAAAGTGTTCAGTCGCTCCCAGCACCACGACTGCAGATGTTTTGCTCGACAGCGATGACCGCGGCCTCGACCCGCGAGTGCACATCGAGCTTGCGCAGGATCGCTTTCACATGGAGTTTGACCGTGCCATCCGAGATACCAAGGTTACGCGCAATCACTTTATTGCTTTGCCCCTCGGCCAAGTGACACAGGATTTCTAATTCACGCGGCGTCAGTTCTGCCAGCGCGCGGTGGCTGGGGAGACTGCTGGCGACTTCCCCCTGCACCGCCTTGGCCAGAACGATGGTCAGTTCGGGGGCCACCACCGTCTGTCCGGCAACGATGTCGTTGAGCGCTTTGATCAGGTCGTCCGGCTCCATGTCCTTCAGCAGATAGCCGCGCGCGCCGTTCTGCAGTGCGTTCACTACATCGGTCTCTTCACGGCTAGTGGTCAACATCACGACCGGCATAGCCACGTCTCGCCGGCGCAGCTCCTGCAGCACCTGGACACCGTTCATGCTGGGCATCCGCATGTCGAGCAGCACGACATCGGGCTGCATTTCCACGACCCCCTCGATCCCCTGCTCACAATCGCCGACCGCCGCGACGACGTCGATCCCTCGCCGCTCCAGCAATTCGGTGAGGCCCATGCGGAACAGCGCATGGTCATCGATCAGCAGCACTCGCATCAGGTGATCCAACGCCGATCATTCTTACCGGCGCTCGGCGGCGATCGATAACTCAGTTCCACTCGGGTCCCCTCCCCGACTTCGCTTTCGATCCGCAGATTACCACCGAGGCGACGCGCCCGCTCTTCCATGATGGATAGTCCGATGTGCTCGCCGGGACGACCGCGTTTGGCCGCCTGTTCGAATCCGATACCGTCGTCTTCGATCAAGAGTGAGTAGGCGCCACTGCCACGGCAACTGAGCATGACACGCACGGTGTGCGCCCGGGCATGCTTACGAATATTGGCCAGGCATTCCTGTGCCACTCGCAGGATCTGCATCTCCTCGGCAGAGGAGAGGTGCGGCTCACGACACGCGTTTTGAAACAACACATGCATGCCCGTCTCGCGCCCAAAGCGGCCTACCAACTTCTCGAGCGCCGAGACCAGGCCGCGTTCGTCGACAGGTGCACGAAAGCTGTTCAATAGCTCGCGCAGTTCGGTGTGTGCCTCATCGAGGCCGCCGCGAATGCGCTGTGCATCCCTACAGGCCGCTGCATTTTCTCCGGTTTGTTTCAAGAGATCCTCCAGCAGGCGCACCTGGAAACGCAGGCTCGCCAGCGTCTGGGCCAGCGAGTCGTGCAGCTCATGCGCCAGCGTGGTGCGCTCTTCCATAATCGACAGGCGACGTGCCTCGCCGTCTGAGCGCTGTTTCGCGACCGCCATACCGAGATGACTGCCGATAGTCTGCAGCAGATCGAGGATATCTTCGCGTCCGGAGATACCCGGTCGGCGCACATAGATGTGATACATACCGAGCAGCTCCCCATGATAGTCCAGAGGTACCGTCACCATCTCGACATCATCATGCCCGTACATCACTCGCTTAAGTTGTTTGACACAGTGGCGTGCCGGGTTGTCGCACAACACGTCACCGGGTGAGAGCGTCTTGCCGCAGACACACAACGCGAGCGGCAGCATCTCGCGCTCGCTCAGGACCTCGTTGTTGACACCAATGGAACCCACGACACGTAACGCACCCTCGGGTTGTTCTATCCGCACGCTCGCTGCGATACCGTTTACCATCTCTTTGAGGACACGCAGAAAGCGCAACAAGAGCGCCTCCAGATCCTGCGCCTGGTTGATGCTGGCGGCGACATCGTAAAGGATCTTCAGCGATGCGGTCTTCTGCGCCAGACGTGTCGTATGCCGCGCCACCCTGCTATCCATGTCTTCGTAGAGCTCGCTCAGTTCCTCATTCAGGCCGTCGAGATCATGGACCATCGTCGTCAGCACGCCGGTGTCGGTGAGCGCCAGGTTGGCGCCCGGTTCGCCGGCGCACACCTGGGTCACCGCATCTTCCAGGCGCGCCAGCGGCTCGAGGAGCTGCCTACGCAAGCGATACAGGCCCAGTGCAAAGGCGAACACCGAGCCAGCCGCGGCGATGCCCAGTAGTGCCACCAGGCCGGGCATCGGTGCCTCGGCGAGGCCCAGCGCAACCGCCACGATCAATACCAGCAGCAGGCCGCCGGCCAATGCCACCATGGGCATCAGCAGTTGGGCGCTGCTCAGGAGGCGTCTGACGCGCTCGCCGACCGTGAGACCGGACGAATCCTCGAGCTGATCCGGCATTTCTATCTCTGTAGCCACTCGACCCTAAGGTACCAGACCCGCAGCACGCAACGCGGTTTGCATTTCCGCCTGACGCTGCTCTGCCAGACGGCGCCCTAGCACAGCGCCGGTGAGGCCCTGTGCCTTGAGGTCGGCGGGCGACACGCGGCGCGCTGCCGGCAACGCCACCGCGAGGTATTTGCCGATCCTCCCCTCTTCGGTCTGTGCATCACAGATCGCGGCGAGCATCGCGGCCTCGGCGGCGGCATCAAATCCGTGCCAAACACGCGCCAGCTCGAAAAGTGCCTCGGCATCGCCCTGCACTACCCTCTCACACAGCGGCCGACCGGCCACGGCCCGTCTCAGCAGTCGCGCGGTCTCACGATCTGCGCGCAATGCGGCGGCCAGCCGCCCGGCATCCTCGACCGAGACCACGCACCCGAGCAGGGCCGTGACCAGAGTCGCCGCGGCATCCCTGGTGACGCCGGCAATCCGCTTCAGCGCCGCGATCGGACCGCTGTCTGCGGCCGAACCATGCGCGACCCAGTCGCCCATCGCGGCCGCCAATGGCGCAATCAGGGACACCAGGGCACCACAGCCATGCAGCACCTCAAAGAAACGCCATGGCTGCCCTGTCTGCATGGCGCTTTGCGTCTCCCGCCATAACCGCTCGGCACCGATGTGCCGCATCTCGCCCCGCTGCGCCATCTGGCGCATCAGACGATGCGTCGTATGCGCTACACAGAAGCCCCGTTGACCCAATTTTGCGGCGAAGCGGGCGACGCGCAGCACCCGCAGCGGGTCTTCGACGAAGGCCGGCGAGACATGCCGCAGCCGCCCGGCGGCCAGATCCGCACGACCGTCGAAGGGATCGATGATGCGGCCACCCTCGCCCTGGGCCATCGCATTGATGGTCAGGTCTCGACGACACAGGTCTTCCTCCAGGGTCACGTCAGGACCGGCGTACACCGCGAATCCGCGATAGCCCTCGCCGCGCTTCACCTCGCGGCGAGCCAATGCGTACTCTTCCCCGCTGTCGGGATGCAGAAACACCGGGAAATCGCGGTCGGCGGGGATAAAGCCGTGCTCGCGCATCGCCGCCTCATCCGCACCGACCACCACCCAGTCGCGTTCGCTGACTGGCATGCCCAGCAGCTTGTCCCGAACCGCGCCGCCGACCAGGTAGATATCCATGGCCTATTGCGCCTGCAAGCGGCGTGATGCCGGGCGTTTGGAATTCACAAGGCAACCTGCTCGGTTGTCTCACGCTCCTTGCGCTGCAGCTCCCACATCTCGCGATAGACGCCACCGGCAGACAGCAGTTGCTTATGCGTACCGCTCTCCACCACACGGCCGCTGGCCATCACCAGTATCCGGTCGGCGTCCACGACGGTGGAGAGTCGGTGCGCAATCACCAGCGTCGTATGGCCCGTCGCGACCTCGGCCAGGGTCTCCTGGATCGCGCGTTCGGTGCGCGTATCGAGCGACGAGGTCGCCTCGTCGAAGATCAGAATCTCCGGATCCTTGAGGATTGCGCGTGCAATCGCGACTCGCTGTTTCTCACCACCCGAGAGTTTGAGGCCCCGTTCGCCGACCACGCTCTCCCAGCCCTGCGGCAGACTCTCGATGAACTCGCGAATATGCGCCATCGCGGCCGCACTTTCGACCTCCTGCCGCGTGGCGCCCGGTCGGCCATAGGCGATGTTGTAATAGATGGTGTCGTTGAACAACACGGTATCCTGCGGCACGATACCGATCGCCGCCCGCAGGCTGTCTTGCGTCACCGAACGGATGTCCTGGCCATCGATGCTGATGGTCCCGGCATTCACGTCATAGAAGCGGTAGATCAGGCGTGCGAGCGTCGATTTGCCGGCCCCACTGTGGCCAACCACGGCGATCTTTTGGCCTGCCGGCACCTCCAGGTCGAGATGATGCAGGATCTGCCGCTCCGGCTGGTAACTGAAGTCGACGCCGGCAAAACGCAGGCCGCCACCGTTGATCTCGAGCGGTACCGCATCGGCGGCGTCCCTGATCTCGGGCTCGCGTTCGAGGAGTTTGAAGATCAGGTCCATATCCGCCAGCGAATACTTGATCTGGCGATATACGATGCCTAGAAAGCCGAGCGGGATGAAGAGCTGCAGCATAAAGGCGTTGAGCAAAACCAGGTCGCCGATGCTCATGTCGCCATCGGTCACGCCGCGCATGGCAAGATACATCACCAGGGTGACGCCCAGCGCGATGACCGTGCCCTGCCCGAAGTTCAGCACCGACATCGAGGTCTGGCTCTTGACCGCCCAGTGTTCCCAATCCGACAGCGTACCGTCGTAGCGCCTGAGCTCCATCTGCTCATTGCCGAAATATTTCACGGTCTCATAGTTGATGAGGCTGTCGAACGCCTGGCTGTTGGCCTCGGAATCCAGGCGATTCATGGAGTGGCGGAAATCCATGCGCCATTCGGTGATGGCAAAGGTCACCAGTACGTACACGGCGACCGCACCGAACATCGCCAAGGTAAATGTGAGGGCGTAGTCGCGCAGCAGTATGAAGGCCACCAGCGAGAACTCCACCATAATCGGCAGGATGCTGAAGGCCATGTAGTTCAAGATCTGACTCACGGAGCGTGTGCCGCGTTCGAGGTCGCGACTGACTGCGCCGGTCTTGCGGTCGAGGTGGAAGCGCAGCGATAGTCTGTGCAGGTGCTCCAGCACGCGCGTCGACAGACGCCGCATTGCACGATAGCGGACCTTGGCAAACACCACGTCGCGCAATTCGTTGAACAACGTCGACGAGAGCTTGAGCAGCCCGTAGGCGAGCAGCAGTGAAACAGGCAATGCCGCGGCCAACAACATCGGTTCTTCTCTGGCGCGCTCGTAGTGCTCGACGATCTCCTTCAGGACCAGCGGCACACCGACATTGGCCACCTTGGACAGCACGAGACAAGAAAGCGCGAATAATGCCCGGCCGCGGAACTCCCACAGAAACGGCAGCATGCCGCGCAGGTTATGCCAATCCCGACGATCCTTATGGACTTGGGCCGCTGCGCGCGCTAGGTGCTGCATGATAGAGTTCGTGCGATTTCAAAGACCTGATTCCGGAACGCGAACAGCTTATCAGAGTCATCGCGATGCAAAAGCCCCCAATGAGCGACCCTTTAGGGAGCTGTAGCAGTTCAGAACCCTTTGCACTGCAGGTGATCGGCGACAGCATGGAGCCGGAGTTCCCGGACGCCTGCATGGTCATCATCGAGCCGTCCGACTGGTGCCAGCACGGCATGTACATCATGGCCTTGGTCGAGGGTGTGCGCTGGTTTCGGCAGTATCTCAAAGATGACAACGGCGAACGGCTAGTGGCGCTGAATGACCTCTACCCCGAGATCGAGCTCGGGGGACTCGACTGGAAAGTCGAGGGAATCATCATGCAGCGTACGCTGCGCCGCAGCCAGACCCCATCCGGTCGGCGCGAGGTGAAACACTACAAGTATGGCTGACCCCCGCGCCGGACTGCCGGGCGGGCGGCACCCCTCAATCAGTCTGGAGAACTTCAAAACTACCGTGGGATCGTGCGAGCATTGGCAGCCAGATCACCGACCGGAGTCGCGCATGCTCTACCACACG